>NZ_JBIBHN010000002.1:0-199899 GCF_042957035.1 Streptomyces sp. NPDC008137
CCCCAGCCGGCCGGGCCGGGTTGGGGGCGCCCCCCGGCGCTTGCCCCGGGGCCTCGGCCCCGGGGCCGGCCCCCGCGCCCGGGCCCCCCCCCCCGGCCCCCCCCCCCCCCCCCGGGGGGGGGCCCGGCCCTCTTCGTGCGGGGGAGCGGTCAGTCCGTGCCGGACTCCATCGCCGCGCGGTCCAGCCAGGCGTCCTCCTCGGAGACCTCGCCGCGGGAGGCGATGGCCTCGGCGCCGCCCTCGGGCAGCTCCGGCATGGTGCCGATGAGGCCGGTCGCGGCCGCCTGCGAGGCGCCGATGGTGGGGCTGCCGGTGCCGATCAGGCCGATGCCGGCGTACTGCTCCAGCTTGGCGCGCGAGTCGGCGATGTCGAGGTTGCGCATGGTGAGCTGGCCGATCCGGTCCACCGGGCCGAACGCCGAGTCCTCGGTGCGCTCCATGGACAGCTTGTCCGGGTGGTAGCTGAACGCCGGGCCGGTCGTGTCGAGGATCGAGTAGTCCTCGCCGCGCCGCAGCCGCAGTGTCACCTCGCCGGTGACGGCCGCGCCCACCCAGCGCTGCAGCGACTCGCGGATCATCAGCGCCTGCGGGTCCAGCCAGCGGCCCTCGTACATCAGCCGGCCGAGCCGCCGTCCCTCGGCGTGGTACTGGGCGAGGGTGTCCTCGTTGTGGATCGCGTTGACCAGCCGCTCGTAGGCCGTGTACAGCAGGGCCATGCCGGGCGCCTCGTAGATGCCGCGGCTCTTGGCCTCGATGATCCGGTTCTCGATCTGGTCCGACATGCCGAGGCCGTGCCGGCCGCCGATGGCGTTGGCCTCCATGACCAGGTCGACGGGGGAGGCGAACTCCTTGCCGTTGATCGTCACCGGGCGGCCCTGCTCGAAGCCGATCGTCACGTCCTCGGTGGCGATCTCGACCTCGGGGTCCCAGAACCGGACGCCCATGATGGGCTCGACGGTCTCGACGCCGGTGTCCAGGTGCTCCAGGGTCTTGGCCTCGTGGGTGGCGCCCCAGATGTTGGCGTCGGTGGAGTACGCCTTCTCCGTGCTGTCCCGGTAGGGCAGCCCGTGGGCGAGCAGCCACTCCGACATCTCCTTGCGGCCGCCGAGCTCGGTGACGAACGCCGCGTCCAGCCAGGGCTTGTAGATCCGCAGGTGCGGGTTGGCGAGCAGTCCGTAGCGGTAGAACCGCTCGATGTCGTTGCCCTTGAAGGTCGAGCCGTCGCCCCAGATCTGGACGTTGTCCTCGAGCATCGCCCGGACCAGGAGCGTGCCCGTGACCGCACGGCCGAGGGGCGTGGTGTTGAAGTACGCCCGCCCGCCCGAGCGGATGTGGAACGCGCCGCAGGTCAGCGCGGCGAGGCCCTCCTCGACCAGCGCCGCACGGCAGTCGACCAGGCGCGCGATCTCGGCACCGTAGGTCTTCGCGCGGCCGGGCACCGAGGCGATGTCGGGCTCGTCGTACTGGCCGATGTCGGCGGTGTAGGTGCACGGGACGGCACCCTTGTCGCGCATCCACGCGACCGCGACGGACGTGTCGAGACCGCCCGAGAAGGCGATGCCGACGCGCTCGCCGGCGGGCAGGGAGGTGAGGACCTTGGACATAGGAAGAGTATGTATCATCACGCATAATCATGCAAGTAGCGTGTATGGATTCCGGCCGGGGGGTCGGGGCAGGCCCCGATCCGGCCGGAATCAACTCAGAATCAGCTCAGAGTCAGTTCAGACGAGGTCCTGCTCGGAACCCCCGAGCGCCCCGAGAATCCGCTCGGCGGCCAGGGTCGGGGTCAGCTCCCCGTCCCTGACCCGCTGTTCGAGGGCCGGCGCCAGTGCCCGCACCGCCGGGTCCGCCTTCAGACGGCCGAGGAGTTCGTCGCGGACCATGGTCCAGGTCCAGTCGACCTGCTGGTCACGGCGCTTGGCGGCGAGGCGGCCGGTCGAGTCCAGCAGGGTGCGGTGCTGTTCGAGGCGCTCCCACACCGTGTCCAGGCCGGCCGACTCGCGGGCGCTGCAGCTCAGCACGGGCGGGGTCCAGGCCGCGTCCTTGCCGTGCATCAGGCGCAGGGCGCCCGCCAGCTCACGCGCGGCGGCCCGGGCGTCGCGCTCGTGCGGGCCGTCCGCCTTGTTGACGGCGATCACATCGGCCAGCTCGAGGACGCCCTTCTTGATGCCCTGGAGCTGATCGCCGGTGCGGGCGAGGGTGAGCAGCAGGAAGGAGTCGACCATGTTCGCGACCGCGGTCTCGGACTGGCCGACGCCGACCGTCTCCACCAGGATCACGTCGTAGCCGGCCGCCTCCATCACCACGATCGACTCACGGGTGGCCTTCGCCACTCCGCCCAGCGTGCCCGCCGTGGGGGAGGGGCGGACGAAGGCCGCCGGGTCCACGGCCAGACGCTCCATCCGCGTCTTGTCGCCCAGGATCGAGCCGCCCGTACGGCTGGACGACGGGTCGACGGCCAGGACCGCCACCCGGTGCCCGAGCGAGGTCAGCAGCGTCCCGAACGCGTCGATGAACGTCGACTTGCCCACGCCCGGCACCCCGCTGACGCCGATCCGCCGGGCCCGCCCGCTGTGCGGCAGCAGCTCGGTCAGCAACTCCTGGGCCAGCGCCCGGTGCTGGGGCCGGGTCGACTCGACGAGCGTGATGGCGCGGGCGACGATCGCCCGCTTCCCGTCGAGTACGCCCTTCGCGTACGCGTCGACATCGATCACAGCTCGTGCCCGAGGTCGGTCGCCAGCCCCTTCACCAGGTCGTACGCCGCGTCCGGGATCACCGTCCCGGGCGGGAAGACGGCCGCCGCGCCCATCTCCAGCAGTGTGGGCACGTCCTGCGGCGGGATCACCCCGCCCACCACGACCATGATGTCCTCGCGCCCCTCCTCGGCCAGCGCCTCGCGCAGCGCCGGTACGAGGGTGAGGTGACCGGCCGCCAGCGACGAGACCCCGACGATGTGCACATCCGCCTCGACGGCTTGCCGGGCCACCTCGGCGGGGGTCTGGAACAGCGGGCCGACGTCCACGTCGAAACCGAGGTCGGCGAAGGCGGTGGCGATCACCTTCTGGCCGCGGTCGTGGCCGTCCTGGCCCATCTTGGCGACCAGGATGCGCGGACGGCGCCCCTCGGCCTCCTCGAAGTCGGACACGAGGGTGCGGGTGCGGTCCACGGACGGCGACTCCCCGGCTTCGTTGCGGTACACGCCGGTGATGGTACGGATCTGGCTCGCGTGCCGCCCGTACACCTTCTCCAGGGCGTCGGAGATCTCCCCGACGGTGGCCTTGGCGCGGGCCGCGTTCACCGCCAGCTCCAGCAGGTTGCCCTCGCCTCCGGCGGCCCGGGTCAGCGCGTCCAGCGCGTCCCGGCAGGCGGTCTCGTCCCGCTCCTCGCGCAGCCGCCGCAGCTTCTCGATCTGCTGGGCCCGCACCGAGGAGTTGTCGACCTTGAGGACCTCGATCTGCTCGTCGCTGTCGACCCGGTACTTGTTGACGCCGATGACCGGCTGGCGACCGGAGTCGATCCGGGCCTGGGTGCGGGCCGCGGCCTCCTCGATGCGCAGCTTGGGAATGCCCGCGTCGATGGCCTTGGCCATGCCGCCCGCCGCCTCGACCTCCTGGATGTGCTGCCAGGCGCGCCGCGCGAGGTCGTACGTCAGCTTCTCCACGTACGCGCTGCCGCCCCACGGGTCGATCACGCGGGTCGTGCCGGACTCCTGCTGGAGCAGCAGCTGCGTGTTGCGGGCGATGCGCGCCGAGAAGTCCGTGGGCAGGGCCAGCGCCTCGTCGAGGGCGTTGGTGTGCAGCGACTGCGTGTGCCCCTGGGTCGCCGCCATCGCCTCGACGCAGGTGCGCGTCACGTTGTTGAACACGTCCTGCGCGGTCAGCGACCAGCCCGAGGTCTGCGAATGGGTGCGCAGGGAAAGGGACTTGGCGTTCTGCGGGTCGAACTGCTTCACGAGCTTCGCCCACAGCAGGCGCGCCGCGCGCAGCTTGGCGACCTCCATGAAGAAGTTCATGCCGATCGCCCAGAAGAACGACAGCCGGGGCGCGAACGCGTCCACGTCCAGGCCGGCCTCACGGCCCGCCCGGATGTACTCCACACCGTCCGCGAGCGTGTACGCCAGCTCCAGGTCGGCCGTCGCGCCCGCCTCCTGGATGTGGTAGCCGGAGATGGAGATGGAGTTGTAGCGGGGCATCCGCTGCGAGGTGTACGCGAAGATGTCGGAGATGATCCGCATCGACGGCGACGGCGGATAGATGTAGGTGTTGCGGACCATGAACTCCTTGAGGATGTCGTTCTGGATGGTCCCGGCCAGCTTCTCGGGTGGTACGCCCTGTTCCTCCGCCGCCACGATGTACAGCGCGAGCACCGGAAGCACGGCGCCGTTCATCGTCATCGACACGGTCATCCTGTCCAGCGGGATGCCGTCGAAGAGCTGCCGCATGTCGTAGATGGAGTCGATGGCCACGCCCGCCATGCCGACGTCGCCGGTCACGCGCGGGTGGTCGCTGTCGTAACCGCGGTGGGTGGGCAGGTCGAAGGCGATCGACAGGCCCTTCTGGCCCGCCGCGAGGTTGCGCCGGTAGAAGGCGTTCGACTCCTGGGCCGTGGAGAAACCGGCGTACTGGCGGATCGTCCAGGGCTGGTTGACGTACATGGTCGGGTAGGGGCCGCGCAGATACGGCGCCTGGCCCGGGCGGGTGTCCAGGAAGTCCAGGCCCTCCAGGTCACGGCCGGTGTACAGCGGCTTGACCGCGATGCCCTCCGGGGTCTCCCAGAGCAGGTCGTCCCCGCCCGAGGCGTTCTTGACCGCCGTACGCCACTCGTCGGGGCCGCCGTCGGGGGCCGGGGAGCCCAGCTCGATCCCGGAGAAGTCGGGGATTCCCATCAGGACACTCCCATGCGGTCGAGGGTGGCGGACAGCACGGCGACGGCGTCACAGCCCGCGAAGACGTAACGGTCGACACCGGGGTGGTTCCCCGGCCGCCCGGCGAGGAACACCTGCGCGGCGCCTGCGGCCTTGAGCTGCCCGGCCACCGTCTCCGCCTGCTCCTCGTACAGGGCGTCACTGGAGCACAGCACGGCCTCGCTCGCGCCGCTCTCCTCGAAGGTGCCCTCCGTGACGGGCTCGATGCCGCCCGCCTGGAAGAGGTTCGAGGCGAAGGTCAGGCGTGCGGTGTGGGCCGCGGCCGGGCCGATCGCGGCCAGGAAGATCCGGGGCCGGGACCCGGTCGCCGCGAGGTGGGCGTCGGAGCGGGCGCGCAGGGCCTCGTACGCCTCGTCGCGGCGCACCCGCGGCAGCCCGCCGGACCTCGGCTCGGGAGCTGGCTCGCGGACGACCGGCTTCTCGGCGAGGTGGGGGAACTCGCTGACGCCCGTGATGGGTTCGCGCCGCTTGGCGAGCTTGCCGCTGCGGGCCGCCCAGGTGTCGGCGAGGTCCTGGCCGAGGTCGCCCGACCGCAGGGCGGCCGCCTGGCCGCCGAGGCGTTCGATCCGCCGGAAGAACTCCCAGCCCGCCTGGGCGAGTTCGTCGGTGAGCCGCTCCACGTACCAGGAGCCGCCCGCCGGGTCGATCACCCGGGACAGGTGCGACTCCTCGATGAGGATCGTGGAGGTGTTGCGGGCGATGCGGCGGGCGAACGCGTCGGGCAGGCCGAGTGCGTGGTCGAAGGGCAGCACGGTGACCGAGTCGGCCCCGCCCGCCCCCGCGGCCAGCGTCGCGATCGTCGTGCGCAGCATGTTCACCCACGGGTCGCGGCGCGTCATCATCACCGGCGACGTCACGACGTGCTGGAGCTGGGCGCCCGCACGCGGGGCCCCACAGGCCTCGGCGACCCTCGCCCACAGCCGGCGCGCGGCCCGCAGCTTGGCGATCGTCAGGAACTGGTCGGCGGTCGCCGCGTACCGGAACTCCAGCTGCGCGCAGGCCTGTTCGACGCTCAGACCGGCCTCGGTCAGCTCCCGCAGATACGCCACCGCCGTGGCCAGCGAGCAGCCCAGCTCCTGGGCGGCCGAACCGCCGGCCTCGTGGTACGGCAGCGCGTCCACGGTCAGCGCCCGCAGCCCCGGGTACTCCCCGGCGCACCGCCGCGCGAGATCCGCCACCGGCGCGACGTCGTACCCCTGTCCGGTACGGGCCTCGTGGCCGAGCGGGTCCGCGCCCAGGTTGCCGCGCGCCACGTCCCGCGCGACGCCCCGCTCCTCGTACAGCCGCAGCAGCTCCCGCGCGGCGGGCTCGGTCTCGCGTCCCGCGTCGAGGACGACGGGTGCCAGGTCGAGATAGACGCCGGCGAGGACCGTGCCGAGGGACGGCACCGGGATGCCGTCCTCGCCCACGGTCAGCCAGAGGGAGGTGACGCCGTTCTCCAGGTCCGCGAGCACCGTGGCGCCATCGGCCACCGCGTGCCGCTGCCGTACGTCCCAGCCGCCGACCGTGTTCCCCTCGGCGCGGCCGCCTCGCACAAAGGGCGCGAACCCGGGGAAACCAGGCTCGGGGGCGTTGTCGCGCGCGGTGTAGAGGGGCCGGGTGCGCAACCCGTCCTCCAGGGCGGTGGACAGGGCTTCCTCGGCCTCGGCTCCCTCGACGTCCTTGCCCGACTTGCGCAGCACACCCGCCACAAGGCGCTGCCACTGCTCATGGGGCACATCAGGGAACTCGCCGGCCAGCTCAAGCCCGTCGTCAGGCAGGACCGTCATGCTCGGATGTTAGGCCACGTTAACGAAAGAGCAGGAGTGGGCGCGGCTGTGACCTTGCCCTCTCCCTGACTGTGGCCTCGGTCTCCCTGAGCCGGGGAGGCGTTCACGCCGGTGACGTGACCTGGTCCCCGGACCCGCGCAGCGCCTGGTACACGGACCACACCACGGCCACCAGCGGTACCGCCACCACGGCGCCGATCACCCCCGCCGCGACCGCTCCGCCGACGACCGCCAGGGCCACCACCACCGGGTGCAGCCGGACGGCCCAGCTCATCACGACGGGGTGCAGGACATGGCCCTCGATCTGACCGATGATCACGATCAGGGCCACCACCACCAGCGCGATGAGCGGCCCCTTCGTCGCCAGCGCGACGACGGCCGCGACCGCCAGGGCGATCGGCGAGCCGATCAGGGGGATGAAGGCGGCCAGGAACTCCAGCAGCGCCAGCGGCACGGCGAGCGGCACTCCGAGAGCGAACAGGGCGATGCCCACGAGGACCGCGTTGGTCGCCGCCACCAGCAGGATGCCGTGCGTGTAGCCGGTGAAGGTCCGCCAGGCGGCCCGGCCCGCGACCGTGACGCGCTGCCGCGCCCCGTCGGGGAGTTGCTCGCACATCCACCGCCACTGCCGCTCGCCCGAGTGCGTGAAGAAGACCGCGCAGAACAGCGCCAGCGCCAGCACGGTCAGCACCTCCAGCAGCCGGCTCGCGCCGCTGAGCGCCGTACTGATGAGGGTGGAGCGATGACTCGACAGCAGCTTGCCGATCCGGGTCTGGAGATCGGCGAAGGCGTCCGCCGGAAGCCGGAACGGCGGCTCCTCCAGCTGGCGCTCGATCCGGTCGATCCCCGCCACGAACTCCCGCTCCAGTCCGCTGCGCTGTTCCGCCACGGTCTCGCCCACCAGGGCCAGCGCCCCGAGGACGAGCACGATGCCGCCGACCATCGCGACGGCCACCGCGAGCGGTCTGGGCATGAACCGGGCCAGCAGACCGGCCGCGGGGCGCAGCACGGCGGCGATGACGAGACCGAGGAAGACGGCGACGGCGATCCGGTGGAACTGCCCGAGCACGGAGAAGGCGAAGCGGACGACGACACCGACGGCGATGACCCGCCAGGCGTACGCGCCCGCGGTGCGCAGCCAGTCCGGCACACGCGGCTCCCCACCGCCCGGACGTCCGGACGGCGAGACGGGCGGTTCGACAGACGCGGCCATCTCATGCCCGTACCACCCACCGCCCGCCGGACCGCGCCGCGGCCACGGAATTCCCCCGAAGGCCGGTACCGGCGGGCGCGGCGTCGGGGGAAGAGGACAGGGAATCCGGACAAGGACCAGCCGTCCGACAAGGAGCGTCCACGCCATGGGTACCGCCGTCCACGTCCCCCAGACCCGGGACATGATCGGAGACGAGCTCTCCGGAGACGAGGCGTTCACCGCCCTGCGCCACTACGGAGGGCTGCGGCTGCTGACCGACTCCTTCGCACGGTTCCGCTACGCGGACGGCTTCAGCAACGCGCGGGCCCTCGCCTTCCAGGTGGTGCTCGGACTGGTTCCGTGCACCGTGGCGCTCGTCGGGCTGGCCACGTCGGTGCACACCGAGGGCCTGGGCCGGATCATCGAGCTCACGCTCGGCCGGATCGTGCCGGGGGCCAGCGCCGAGATCGTCGAGGAGGCCTTCCAGGGGACGCGGCGCACCGCTCACGGCGACGTCTGGAGCACGCTCGCCCTGTGGCTCGGCCTGGGATTCGCGCTGCTGAACCTCGCCTCGGCCATGGGCCAGATCGAGCGCGGCGCCAACCGTATCTACGGAATCGAGCGCGACCGTCCCTTCCCGCGCAAGTACGCGCGGGGGATCGTGCTCGCGCTCGCCGCCGGTCTGCCCCTGGTGCTGGGGTTCGTCGTCCTCGTCGCCGGTGAGGCCGTGGGCGACGCGGTGGCGAAGTCCGCGGGCCGTCAGGGCAGCGGACCGCAGTGGTGGGGCGTCCTCGACATCCCCGTGGGGCTCGCGCTGGCCTGGGTGGCCTCCGCCGTGATCTTCCGTTGGTCGCCCCGTCGCGTCCAGCCCGGCTACACCTGGCTGGCCTTCGGCTCGGCGGTGCACCTCCTGCTGTGGGTGTCGGCCACCTGGCTGCTCGCGCTGTACGTCGAGGAGAGCGGTGCCTTCGGCGCCGTGTACGGGCCGCTCACCGCCTTCATCGCCCTGCTGCTGTGGGCCAACCTCACCGCCGTCGCGCTCTTCCTCGGCCTCGCGTTCGCCGCCCAGCTGGAAGCGGCCCGCGCCGGCATCACCTCGGCCGTCCGGCCGGATCCCGGACCGGGCGGGTGACGCTACCGGCACCGCGCCGGGGCGGCCGCCCCGGCGTCAGCCGCTCGTCGCCGCGGTCACCGTCGTGGGATCCACGCCGGTCAGTTCGACGATGCGGTGCGGTGCCACGCCGGCGGCCAGCGCGCGGGCGATCAGGCCGTCCCGGCCTTCCGCGCTGTCGCGGAAGGCGAGGAGTTCCTCCTCGACCCGGGCGAGCGCCTGCGGTGCGTTCAGGTGGCGGACCCGGCTCAGTTCCTCCTCGCCCAGCGGGACGGGCAGCCGCTCCGCTCCCTCGGGGATGGCCGCCGTCTCCTCCGGCGGCAGCAGGCGCAGCTGAGGGGAGGCCGGCGTGCTGCCCTGGGCGTCCAGCCACGCGCGTACCGCGGGAGTCTCCATGCAGGCGAGATCACCGACGGCGGCCGGGGCCACGCCGAGCGGCGAGGACGGGTCGTCAAGCAGGAACAGGTAGGCGTCGTCGGTCATCCTCGACTCCTTCTCGACGGGGGCTGATCGACTTCCTTTACCCCACCGCGCCCGGATTACCACCGGCTCCACGAGTCCCGGTCATCGCGGCCGGAACCTGTCCGCAAGTCCCGCTAACGTGCCCTCATGGCGAACACCCAGCGGAGCGTCCTCGGTCCCCGTGCCCTCAACCGGGCCACCCTCGAGAGGCAACTGCTGCTGCGCCCCGCCCGGATGTCCGCCGTCGCGGCCGTCGGGCATCTGGTCGGTCTCCAGGCGCAGAACGTCAAGCCTCCGTACTACGCGCTCGCCGCCCGCCTCGACGGATTCGAACCCGAGGCGCTGTCGAAGCCGATGGCCGACCGCGCGGTCGTCCGTATCGTCACGATGCGCTCCACCATCCACACCCACACCGCGGACGACTGCCTCACCCTGAGGCCGCTGGTGCAGCCCGCCCGGGACCGGGAGCTGGTCCAGTTCCGCAAGGGACTCGCCGGTGTCGACCTGGACCGGCTCGCGGCTCTCGCCCGGGACCTCGTCGAGGCCGAGCCCCGCACGATGAAGCAGTTGCGCGAGGCCCTGCTCCAGGAGTGGCCCGACGCCGATCCGCAGGCCCTGGCGGTCGCCGCCCGCTGCCGGCTGCCGCTCGTGCAGGTGACCCCGCGCGGCCTGTGGGGCCGCAGCGGGCAGGTCAGCCTCACCACCGCCGAGCACTGGCTGGGCCGCCCGGCCGAGCCCGCCCCCACCCCCGACGCGGTCGTCCTGCGCTACCTCGCCGCCTTCGGCCCGGCTTCCGTGAAGGACATGCAGACCTGGGCCGGACTGACCCGTCTGCGGGACGCCTTCGAACGGCTCCGCCCGCGACTCGTCACCTTCCAGGACGAGGGCGGCGTCGAGCTGTTCGATCTCCCGGACGCCCCCCGCCCCGACCCGGACACCCTGGCCCCGCCGCGCTTCCTGCCCGAGTTCGACAACCTGCTGCTCTCCCACGCGGACCGCACCCGCGTCGTCCCGCCGCAGTACCGGGGCCGCTCCTGGCAGGGCAACATCGCCTACCCCACGCTCCTCGTCGACGGCTTCCTCGCGGGCCTGTGGCGACTGGAGGACCACGCCCTCGTCATCGAGCCCTTCGACCGGCTCACGCGGGACCGGCGGGACGAGGTCACCGCCGAGGGTGAGCGGATGCTGCGCGTGATGCACCCGGGGAGGTCGTACGACATCCGTTTCGGTGTCGTACGGGGCTGACGGCATGGAGAGGGGGCGTTGCGGGCCGCTCGTGGAGGCCCGCAACGCCCCCTGGTCTTTCACCTGAGTGGTACTCAGGAGCTATCGGGGGGTCACGAGTTGACCTGGGTCGTGACCAGGTTGGAGAAGGTGGTCAGCCGGGTGTAGACACCCGGGTAACCGGCCTGGGCGCAGCCCTCGCCCCAGGAGGTGATGCCTGCCAGGACGCCCCCGATGAGCAGGGGACCGCCGCTGTCGCCCTGGCAGGTGTCCACGCCGCCGGAGGTCTTTCCGGCGCACACCATGTCGCTCTGCACGAAGTCCGAGCCGTAGGAGCTCGCGCAACTGGAGTCGGACACGGTCGGAACCGTCGCGGTGCGCAACTGGTTGGAGGAGCTGCCGCCCGCGGACGTGGTGCCCCAGCCCAGGATGCGGGCGGTGGCGCCGGCCGCGTACACCGAGGTCTGGGACGAGGTGACGTACTTCGCCGTGGTGTACGGCATCGACGTCGACAGCGTCAGCACGGCCACGTCGTCGCCGTTGGTGGCGTCCGTGTAGCTCGGGTGGATCCATATCTTGCTGACTCTGCTGACCGTGCCGTTGGTGCCGTTGAGGTAGGTACGGCCACCGACCACCCGCACGCTGCTGGTGGTCTCACCGACCATGCAGTGCGCGGCGGTGACGACCTTGGTGGGCGAGACCAGCGTGCCACCGCAGAACTGGTTCTGCGAGGCGTCCGTGATCTGCATGACGAACGGGTACGCGGTCGTCGTGGTCGTGCTGCCGCCGACGATCGGCTGGGGCGCGGCGACGGCGGCGGGAGCGGTGAGCAGCGCGGTCGCGGCGGCGGCAGCGGTCGCCGCGACGGCGGCGGCGGCCTTCTTGGCACGGTTGAACCCGAACATGGGTCTCCTTGGGGGAGTTGCCGGTGGGGGGTCGCGCGGGTGGTGGTGAAGCACGGGGACCCTGACGCCGTTGTTCGGATCTCCGTGTGCCCGGCGAGCGGCACGCCCCAAAGTTAGAGCCCGGACGAGGGGGCTCCCAATGAGGGAACCCCCTAAGGGAGTTGGGCAGGGAAAACCCTCGGTCGGGTCAAGTAAACCCAGATGGGGCTCAGTTGGTGCGGCGTCCCGCGGCCAGCCGGACGATGTCCACCCGCGAACGGATCCCCAGCTTCCGGTAGACCCGGGTCAGTGTCGCCTCGACGGTCTTGACACTGATGAACAGGCGCGCCGCGATCTCCCGGTTGGTCGCCCCCTCCATCACGAGCGAGGCGACCTGACGCTCCATCGAGGCCAGGCCCTCCAGCGCGTCCAGCGCCACGGGCGGACCCACGGAGTCAGGCTCCACCGCCGCGGACCCGCCCGCGACGGCCGCGTCGACCTGCCGCAGCCAGGGCAGCGCACGGCAGCGGCGGAACAGCCGGGCGGCCTCGTCGTACGACGCCGGCCCCGGCAGGGGAGCACCGCCGGTGCGGGGCAGGGCGGCGACCTGGGCGCGCAGCCGGGCCAGCGCGAAGGCCGCCCGCGCTTCCTCCAGGCCGTAGCCCAGCCTGCCGAGCCGGTCCCGCACGGACGCCAACCGGACGAGGGCGGCCTCGTGTTCGCCGCGTGCCGCCCGCACCAGCGCCTCGGCCCGGTCCAGCACGGCCAGTACGCTCTCCCGGCCCAGCCGCAGCGCGTGCGCGCGGGTCGTGTCGATGACGTCCTGGGCCTCGCCCGGTTCGCCGATGCGGACCAGTGCCTCGGCGAGGTCGCCGTGCCAGCGGCCGCGCGCCGGGTCGTTGATGCCGAGGCCCTGCTCCAGCTCCCGCACCCGGCGCAGCGAACGGACCGCGGCCGCCGGGTCCCCGGCCACCAACTGGGCATAGCCCAGGGCCGCCAGGGCCCGGGACAGATACATCTGGTCGCCGTCGACCTCGGCGTGGTCGGCCGCCTCACGTGCGAGCGCCAGCGCCCGGTCCACGTCCCCGGCGGAGGCCTCCGCGAGGGAGGCGAGCATCGCCGAGGCGCCCTCGCCGATCCCGGCGTCCCGGGCGAGGCGCAGGCTCTCGCGGGCCAGGTCCAGGGCCCGGCCGCAGTGCCCGGTGCGCAGCTCCGTGTCGGCGAGGAAGCGCAGGAAGTGCACCTCGCTCTCGACCATGCCGCGTCGCCGCACCTCACGCAGCAGCGCGGTGATCACCGCCCGCGCCTCGGGCAGCCGGTCACTCATGATCAGCCAGCGGAACCGGGCCGAGCCGGCACCGTTGTGATGACAGGCCACATACGGGTCCTGGGGTTCCCGCAGCGCCCGCTTCACGGTCGCGGGCGCGCCCGGATGGCCCATCAGCGTCTCGGTGGAGGCCTGGAAGGACAGCGCCATCAGCTCGGTGCGCCGGTCCCCGCCCCGGGCGGCCAGCTCCGCCGCGTGCTCGGCCTCCTGCCGGGCCTCGGCGAAGTCGCCCTCCACGACCAGGCCGCGCCAGGCCAGCTGGTAGTGGACCAGGGCGAGCAGCCCGGGGTCGTCGCCCGCGTCGGCCAGGACCTGCGGGAAGACCGCGTCGACCTCGCCGAGCGCCTGCCCGGCCGCCTCGATGACCACCATCCAGGCCCGCACCCGCTCGGCGGGCACGGTGGCACGCGTCAGTACGTCGCGGGCGATGTCCCGGGCGAGATCGGCCTCGCCCGCGGTGATCGCGTCCTCCGCGGCCTGAAGGCGCCGCTCGTCCGGGCCCGGGACGCTGTCCGCCGGGGTGTGCCGGGCCGCGAGCAGCCCGAGCGAGGCGGCCACCGACGGCGCCCCGCGGTCCAGGGCCAGCGCGGCGGCCTCGGCGAGCCGGGCCGCCACCTCCGGGTCGGTGCCGGTGGTCGCCAGGGCCAGGTGCCGGGCCCGCTCGATCGGGTCGGAGGCCGCCGTGGACAGCGCGGCGTGCACGGCCCGCCGCTCCTGCGCCGGGGCCTCCGCGTACAGCGCGGCCGAGATCAGCGGATGCGCGAACCGTACGGCGGGACCCTCCGCCTCGGTCGCCAGCAGCCCGAGCGCCGCCGCCTGGGCCGTCTCGGCCTCGGCGTGCTCCCGGCCCGCCGCGTGCAGCAGCGCCAGCGTGGGCCGCGCACCGGCACTGGCCACCAGGAGGGTGCGGCGCGCCTCGTCCGACAGCATCTCAAGACGGCTCAGCACCAGGGCCCGCAGCGAGGTCGGCACGGGCAGCGGCTCACCGGGCCGGGGCCGGGTGGGGCTCTCGGCCAGGGCGCGGCCCAGTTCCAGCGCGAAGAGCGGGTTGCCGGCGCTGGTGCGGTGGATGTCGCGGACCGTGGAGCGGGACAGCGGGGCGTAGCCGCGGTGGTCGAGCAGCGTCGAGACCTGCGTACGGGACAGCGGGCCCAGCCGGACGGCGAGCGTGTCGGGCGGAGACGCGCGTAGATGGCGGTCGTACTCCTGGCCCTCGGTCCGCACGGCGCACAGCATCTGCACGGGCGTGTCGCCCAGCCGGCGGGCGGCGAAACCGAGCAGCTCGGCACTGGCGGCGTCCAGCCACTGCAGATCGTCGGCGACGACCAGCACCGGGCCCTTCGCGGCGAGGGCACGCAACGCCGACAGCACGGCGAGGCGCAGCGCCAGCCCGTCGCGCTGGAGGGTGGACTCGCCGCGGCCGGTGAGCGCCGACTCCAGGGCGGTGCGCTGGGCGGCGGGCAGCTGTCCCGAGACCTCGTCCAGGACCAGGCCGAACAGGTCGGCCAGCGCCAGGAACGGCAGGTGGGATTCGGACTCGGTGGCCGAGCAGCGCAACACGGTCCGGGCCGAGCCGCCGTAATCCGCGGCCAGCGCCCGCAGGATCGTCGACTTTCCTATTCCGGCCGGGCCGTGGAGCAGCACACTGCCGCCGCGGTTGAGCTGTTCACGCGCCGACGCGAACAGATCCTCCCTGCCGATGACCAGGTCGGGGCGGCTCCTGGGAGGCTCCTGGAAGTCCCGTGGCACGGTCACCGCTCCCCTCCCTGTGTCGTGTCCTGGCCAATATTAGGCAACAGCTCTTTCCATTTCGGACGGACGGCGTGGTGAGCCAAATAACAACCGACACCGCCGGGCGAATTCACCGGACCCTCGAATGCGGCGGCGGACGCCGTGGGCGCCCGGTCGGGAACTCTTCGGCATATCGAACAAACCGGCCTATCCGAAAGCATCACAAACCTACGGCAACCATCCCGCCCGGCGCGCGGCGACCACGGCCTCACCCCGCGTCCGGGCCCGTAGCTTCCGCATGGCCGACCGCAGATACCCCTTGACGGTCTCGGGCGTCAGTCCCAGCCGCCCGGCGGCGACCGCGTTGGTGGCCCCGGCGGCCACACACGCCAGCACGTCCACCTCACGCGGCGTTAGCCGCACCCGGGCCGGCGAGGCCGCCCCGGCCGTCAGCAGCGCACACGCCTCCAGCAGCTCGTCCCGCAGCTGCGGGTCCGCGATCTTCGGGGCCATGGCCCGCAGCGCCGCGTGCGCCTCCCGTACCTGCTCCCACCCGGCGCCCGCCCCGCCCCCGGCGCCCGCCCCGCCCCCGGCGCCCGGCCCGCCCCCGGCAGCGAGCGTCCGCGCCTCGTCCCGTACGACCAGGGCCCGCTCCACGTCCCGCGCCGCCTCGACGGCCGCGTCCAGCATCCGCCCGCCCATCGGCAGGGCTGTCCGCAGCGCCCCGTACAGCACCCCGCGCACCCCGTGCCGTACGACCACCGGCACGGCCAGCACCGAGCGCAGTCCCTCCACGGCCACCGGGGCGTCGTACTCGTGGCTGATCTGCCGCGACACCGAGTAGTCCGTCACCACGCACGGCCGGGCGAGGACCACCGTCTTGCCGCCCAGCCCGTTCCCGGACGTCACCGCGAGGGAGCGCAGGGCGTCCGTCGCCGTGCCGCTCAGCTCGCTGATGCGCATCCGCTGCCCGGCCTCCAGCAGGCCGCCGAAGGCGACCGGGAGGCCGGTGGCGCGCCGCAGACGCAGCAGCGCGTTCCGTATCTCGACCGTGTCGGACGCGTCTGCTGTCACCTGTTCGCCCCTTCACTACGGCTCCTGTGCGGGCGCACCCCCCGTTCGGGGGTAGTGAGACCTGCATCACGGATTACACGATGGTTCGGAGCCGCCCGGCAATGGTCCGGTACTCAGGAGGACAGATGACATCGGCGACGGAGTTGTTCCGCGAGGCGCGGGACTTCCTGCTGGAACACCGCGAGGACTACCCCACGGCCTACGACGGCTTCCGCTGGCCCCGTCCCGAGTACTTCAACTGGGCGCTCGACTGGTTCGACGAGATCGCTCACGGCAACGCCCGCACCGCCCTGCACATCGTCGAGGAGGACGGCCGCGAGACCCGGCTGTCCTTCGAAGAGATGTCCGTGCGCTCGGCGCGGTTCGCCAACTGGCTGCGCGCCCGGGGCGTGCGCGCCGAGGACCGGATCCTCGTCATGCTCGGCAACCAGGCCGAACTGTGGATCACCGCGCTCGCCGCGATGAAGCTGCGGGCGGTGGTCATCCCGGCCACCCCGCTGCTCGGCCCCGCCGACCTGCGCGACCGGGTCGACCGCGGCCGGGTCCGGCATGTCATCGCGCGCCCGGAGGACACCGGAAAGTTCGCCGAGGTCCCCGGCGACTACACGCGCGTCGCGGCCGGTGCAGCCCCCGAGGGCTGGCTGCCGCTGGACGACGCGTACGGCGCCCCCGCCGACTTCACCCCCGACGCCCCGACCCGGTCCGACGACCCGCTGATGCTCTACTTCACCTCGGGCACCACCGCCCGGCCCAAGCTCGTCGAGCACACCCACACGTCGTACCCGATCGGGCACCTGTCGACGATGTACTGGATCGGCCTCAAGCCCGGCGACGTGCATCTGAACATCTCCTCCCCGGGCTGGGCCAAGCACGCCTGGTCCAACCTCTTCGCCCCCTGGAACGCCGAGGCGACCGTCTTCCTCTACAACTACACGCGCTTCGACGCGGCCCGTCTCATGGCGGAGATGGACCGGGCCGGCGTCACCACCTTCTGCGCCCCGCCGACCGTCTGGCGCATGCTCATCCAGGCCGACCTGACGCAGCTGCGCACCCGCCCGCGCGAGGTCGTCGCCGCCGGGGAGCCGCTCAACCCGGAGGTCATCGAGCAGGTCCGCCGGTCCTGGGGCGTCACCATCCGGGACGGCTTCGGCCAGACCGAGACGGCCGTACAGGTCGCCAACAGCCCCGGCCAGCGCCTCCAGACCGGCTCGATGGGCCGGCCGAGCCCCGGTTACCGCGTCGAATTGCTGGACCCCGTCTCGGGCGCGCCGGGCGCGAGCGAGGGGGAGATCGCCCTCGACCTCTCCGACCGCCCCGTCGGCCTGATGACCGGCTACCACGGCGACGCGGACCGGACGGCGGAGTCGATGGCCGGCGGCTACTACCGCACCGGCGACATCGGCGCCCGCGACGAGGACGGCTACATCACCTACGTCGGCCGCGCGGACGACGTGTTCAAGGCGAGTGACTACAAGATCTCGCCCTTCGAGCTGGAGAGCGCGCTGCTGGAGCACGAGGCGGTGGCGGAGGCGGCGGTCGTACCCGCCCCGGACGACCTGCGGCTCGCCGTGCCGAAGGCGTACGTCGTCCTCGCGGACGGCTGGGAGCCCGGCCCCGACACCGCGAAGGTGCTGTTCGAGCACTCCCGGGAGGTCCTGGCCCCCTACAAGCGCATCCGCCGCCTGGAGTTCGGCGCCCTGCCCAAGACCGTCTCCGGCAAGATTCGCCGCATCGAGCTGCGCGAGGCCACGGCGGCCGGGTCGGACGCCGAATACCGTGAGGAGGACTTCCGGTGACGTCATACAGCCATGGAACAGGTGGGACGGCCCTGCTCGGCGACACCATCGGGGCCAACCTGGACCGGGCGGTGGCCGCCTGGCCGGAGCGCGAGGCGCTGGTCGACGTCCCGTCCGGGAGGCGCTGGACATACGCGCAGTTCGGGGCCGCCGTGGACGAGCTGGCGTCCGCGCTGCATGCCTCCGGTGTCGCCAAGGGCGATCGTGTGGGCATCTGGGCGGTCAACTGCCCGGAGTGGGTGCTCGTCCAGTACGCCACGGCCCGCATCGGCGCGATCATGGTGAACATCAACCCGGCCTACCGCACCCACGAGGTGGAGTACGTCCTCAACCAGGCCGGTGTGTCACTGCTGTTCGCCTCCGTCAGCCACAAGGCGAGCGACTACCGGGCGATGGTCGGGCAAGTACGGGACAGGTGCGCCGAGTTGCGCGAGGTCGTGTACATCGGCGACCCGAGCTGGGATGAACTGCTGGGCCGGGCAGCGCCGGACGCCCGGTCCCGGTACCCGGAGCTGTCCTGCGACGACCCGATCAACATCCAGTACACGTCGGGTACGACGGGCTTCCCCAAGGGCGCGACCCTCTCGCACCACAACATCCTCAACAACGGGTACTTCGTGGGCGAGTCGATCGCCTACACCGAGCAGGACCGGGTGTGTGTCCCCGTTCCCTTCTACCACTGCTTCGGCATGGTGATGGGCAATCTGGCCGCCACCTCGCACGGCGCGTGCATCGTCATCCCCGCGCCTTCCTTCGACCCGAAGGCCACGCTGGACGCGGTCCAGCAGGAGCGCTGCACCTCGCTCTACGGCGTCCCGACCATGTTCATCGCGGAGCTCAACCTCCCCGGCTTCGCGGCGTACGACCTCTCCTCCCTGCGCACCGGCATCATGGCGGGCTCGCCCTGCCCGGTGGAGGTGATGAAGCGGGTGGTCGCCGAGATGCACATGGCGGAGGTCTCCATCTGCTACGGCATGACCGAGACCTCCCCGGTGTCCCTCCAGACCCGCAGGGACGACGACCTCGAGCACCGCACGGGCACCGTCGGCCGGGTGCTGCCGCACATCGAGGTCAAGGTCGTCGATCCCGCGACGGGCGTGACACAACCCCGGGGCACGGCGGGCGAGTTGTGCACCCGGGGCTACAGCGTGATGCTCGGCTACTGGAACGAGCCGGAGAAGACCGCCGATGCCATCGACGCCGGCCGCTGGATGCACACCGGCGACCTGGCCGTGATGCGGGAGGACGGCTACGTCGAGATCGTCGGCCGCATCAAGGACATGATCATCCGGGGCGGGGAGAACATCTACCCCCGAGAGATCGAGGAGTTCCTCTACGCCCACCCCGGCATCCAGGACGTCCAGGTCGTGGGCGTCCCGCACGACCACTACGGCGAGGAGGTCCTGGCCTGCGTCATCCCCCGCGACCCGGCCGCGCCACCGACACTGGAGGACGTACGGGCCTTCTGCGAGGGGCAGCTGGCCCACTACAAGATCCCGAGCAGGCTTCAGGTCCTCGACTCCTTCCCGATGACGGTGTCGGGGAAGGTACGCAAGGTGGAGCTGCGGGAGAGGTTCTCGGAGGGGCAGAGGTAGAAGAGCTCGGGGTCGCCCTCGTCCAGGCCGTGGACCAGCCCGGCGGGTTGCCAGCCGGCCTTCAGCAGCAGGTGCCGCATGGGCCGGTTGGAGACGTTGGTCGAAGTGAACAGTTTGGGAGTGGTGCACGCGGCTTCGACTGCGGTGAGGAGCCGCGCGGCCACTCCCTGCCTGCGCGCGCCGGGCGCGACCGTCAGCAGGGTGAGGAAGCCCTGCTCGAAGAAGGTGTACTCCAGCACGCCGTAGCCCACGGGCCCGTGCGTGTGCTCGGCGAGCAGGGCCCGGCCCTGCTCGCACCAGCGCCGGATGCTCGCGCGGCGCGCCGGATCACCCGCTGCCGCGATCGGGTCCGCCTCGGCCAGTGCGGTCCAGTCGGCGCGCTCGGCACGGCGCAGCGCGAGCGAGCCGGGTTCGATGTCGCCCATGGGACGCATCGTGGCAGGGCATCCACCGGCCCGCACCCGGACTGTGCGCGGGCCGGTCGGCTCACAACGGCGCGCGCATGCACACCCGCGGCCAGCGGTCCAGGCCGTGTTCGGCCTCCGTCGCGCGGATGGTGCGCAGGCCGGGGGTGAGGTCCGGCTCGGGCAGGGTATGGAAGCCGAGGCGGGAGTAGTAGGGGGCGTTCCATGGGACGTCGGCGAAGGTGGTCAGGGTCAGGGCGGTCAGGCCCTGCTCTCGGGCGTGGCCGGCGGCGTGGGCCAGGAGGTCCCGGCCCACGCCACGGCGCGCCGCACGCGGGTGGACCGAGACCTGCTCGATGTGCAGCGCGCCGTCCACGGGCTCGGCGAGCAGATACGCCACCGGCTGGTCCCGTTCGTCCACCGCGACCCAGCAGCGGCCGGCCCGGCGGTAGCACTCCAGTACGTCGAGCCCCGGCGGCTCGTCGTCGGCGATCTCCGGCATGCCGAGGTCGCGGAAGGGGACGCCGGCGGCGCGTTCGATGTCCTGGAGGGCGGGGAGTTCGGCGGCGGTCGCGGGGCGGACGCGGATGCCGGCAGACCTCGAAGCCATGGGTTCACCAACTCCTCAGGCGGGCACGGGCTCCGGATCGGCATCGTCGAAGGGCGGGTAGACCTCGTCTCCCGTGCGCTCCGCCGCGTCGATGTAGTCGGCGAGAGCGTCCCGGGAGCGGGCGAGCGTGGCCATCTGGTCGTCCAGTCGCCGTAGGCGTGACCGCATCGCGGCCAGCAGTTCGGGACATCCGAGCAGCTCCGGAGCTTCTCCGACCGCACAGGGCAGCAGGTACGCGATGTCCTCCGACGACAATCCGGCGCCGAGTAAATGGCGTATCTGCTTCACCCGCAGCAGGGCGTTCTCACCGTACTCGCGATATCCGTTGGCGCCGCGGTCCGCCTCCAGCAGGCCCTGGGCCTCGTAGTAGCGCAACTGATGGGCGTTCACGCCCGTCCGGCGACTCAGTTCCCCGATACGCATCGAAACCTCGCTTGACCTTCACACCGGTATCAACGTTGACGATGCTGCCATGAACACAACGGACACACCCGTGACAATCATCGGACTCGGGCTGATGGGCCAGGCCCTTGCCGGCGCGTTTCTGAAAGCCGGTCATCCCACAACCGTGTGGAACCGTACGGCGTCCAAGTCCGACCACCTCGTGGGCGAAGGCGCACGGCTCGCGCCGACAGTCGGTGACGCGCTCCGCGCGGGCTCCCTGACGATCATCTGCGTCACCGACTACCAGGCCGTACGGGAGCTGTTGGGCGCGGGCGACGCCGACCTCGACGGCAGGACGTTGATCAACCTGACCTCGGGCGACTCGGCCCAGGCCCGGGAGACAGCTCGCTGGGCCGAGCAGCGTGGCGCCCGCTACCTGGACGGCGCCATCATGGCCGTCCCGCCGGCGATCGGCACGGCCGAGGCGATCATTCTGCACAGCGGGCCGCATGCGGACTTCGACGCACACAAGTCGACACTCGGCGCGCTCGGCACCGTCACCCACGTCGGTGCCGACCACGGCCTGGCGTCGCTGTACGACGTGGCCGGCCTGGCCATGATGTGGAGCGTCCTGAACGCCTGGCTCCAGGGCACCGCCCTGCTCAGGACCGCGGGTGTCGACGCCGCGCGGTACGCGCCGTTCGCGCAGCGAATCGCCGCCGTCGTGGCCGAATGGCTGCCGGGATACGCCCAGCAGATCGACAGCGGCTCCTTCCCGGCCGAGATCTCCGCGCTGGAGACGGACGCGCGGGCCATGGCGCACCTGATCGAGGAGAGCGAGGCGGTGGGTGTCAACGCCGAACTGCCCAAGCTGATCAAGGCGATGGCCGACCGCTCGATCGCCGCCGGACACGGTGGGGAGCAGTATCCCGTGCTGATCGAGGAGTTCGCCAAGCCGCGCGGCGACTGACCGGCCCCGGAGTGGTCAGGGTGCCCGGTCCCCGGTGCCGCCGGTGGCCAGCGCATCGGCCGGGGCGTTCACCGGGCGCGGTGTGCCCGTGAGGTCGAGGACGAACAGGGGGACGGCCAGGGCGTCGGCGCGGGCCCGGGCGTCGTCCGCGTAGCCGGTGAGGGAGAAGTAGAGGCAGTCGGCGGACTCCGCCATGGCCGTCAGCCACAGGCACTCCACGTCCCGCAGCGTCGCGGGGCGCACGGCCGGGTCGACCTGCGCGAGGACGCCGCGGGCCGCGAGGCCGATGCCCGACGGGGGGCGCTGGTCCGCCCGGCGTACGTCCCGGTATCCGAGCCAGCGCAGATACAGCGCGGCGGCCGTGACGGCGTCGCGCGCGGTACGGATGGTGACGGACCGGAAGGGCGGCCTGGCGGCAGCGGCGCCCGCGATGGCGGTGGCGGCCGCGGCGTCGCGTGAGTCCGGCGCGGACCGCGGCCGGGCGGCCCGGTCCGTCCCGTCGTCCGGGTCGGCCGGCCCCCGCCCCTCCGCGACCGGCACCCGCAGCACCGTCCCGCACGCACACCCCAGCTCCGGGCGCGGCCACTCCCCGCTCCGCCCGCAGGAGGCGCAGCGCACCGTCACCCAGTCGTCCTGCCAGGCGCGATGCGAGACGGGTGCCGCCGCCCGGTGCCGGTCCAGGGGCGGGCCGACCGGCGCGCCGCACACGCAGGGGTACGCCGGAGCCGTGTAGCGGTGCTCGCGGTGGCAGGCCGGGCAGCGCACCGGGACGGTCTCGGCCATGTCACTCCAGAACCGGCTCGCGTCGGGACAGCGGACCCATCGTGCTCCTTCGGGCCCCCGCCTGTCCGCCCCTTGCCATCTCTTGACGGCCTTCGGCGACCCCACTTACATTAATTCCAGATCGTAGAAGAAGTTTTCCACAATACGGAAGAGCTCACCGCGGGGCGCGACGGGGAGTGCGAATCCGACAGCCGAAGCAGGAGTACTCGATGGCTCGAATGACCGCTGCCCGCGCGGCAGTTGAGATCCTCAAGCGCGAGGGCGTGACCGACGCGTTCGGTGTCCCGGGCGCGGCGATCAACCCCTTCTACGCGGCCCTCAAGGCCTCCGGCGGCATCGCCCACACCCTCGCCCGGCACGTCGAGGGCGCCTCGCACATGGCCGAGGGCTACACCCGCACCCACCCGGGCAACATCGGCGTCTGCATCGGCACCTCGGGCCCGGCCGGCACCGACATGATCACGGGCCTGTACTCCGCGACCGGCGACTCCATCCCGATCCTGTGCATCACCGGCCAGGCCCCGACCGCCGTGATCCACAAGGAGGACTTCCAGGCTGTCGACATCGCCTCGATCGCCAAGCCGGTCACGAAGATGGCCGTGACCGTCCTGGAGGCCGCGCAGGTCCCCGGCGTCTTCCAGCAGGCCTTCCACCTGATGCGCTCCGCCCGGCCCGGGCCGGTCCTCATCGACCTGCCGATCGACGTCCAGCTCGCGGAGATCGAGTTCGACCCGGAGACGTACGAGCCGCTCCCGGTCTACAAGCCGGCCGCCACCCGCGCCCAGATCGAGAAGGCGATCACGCTCCTCAACGAGTCCGAGCGGCCGCTGATCGTCGCCGGCGGCGGTGTCATCAACGCCGACGCTGCGGAACTGCTCGTCGAGTTCGCCGAGTTGACCGGCACCCCGGTCGTCCCGACTCTCATGGGCTGGGGTGTCCTCCCCGACGACCACGAGCTGAACGCCGGCATGGTCGGCCTCCAGACCTCGCACCGCTACGGCAACGCGACCTTCCTGGAGTCCGACTTCGTCCTCGGCATCGGCAACCGCTGGGCCAACCGCCACACCGGCAAGCTCGACGTCTACACGGCGGGGCGGAAGTTCGTCCACGTCGACATCGAGCCCACCCAGATCGGCAAGATCTTCGCCCCGGACTACGGCATCGCCTCCGACGCGAAGGCCGCGCTGGAGCTGTTCGTCGAGGTGACGAGGGAGCTGAAGGCGGACGGCAAGCTGCCCGACCGCACCGACTGGGCCGCCTCCGCCCAGGAGAGGAAGGCCACGCTCCAGCGGCGTACGCACTTCGACGACATCCCGATCAAGCCGCAGCGCGTCTACGAGGAGATGAACAAGGCCTTCGGCCCGGAGACCCGCTATGTCTCCACCATCGGCCTCTCGCAGATCGCCGGCGCCCAGATGCTGCACGTCTACCGGCCCCGCCACTGGATCAACTGCGGCCAGGCCGGCCCGCTCGGCTGGACCGTCCCGGCCGCGCTCGGCGTCGCCAAGGCCGACCCGGAGGCGTCCGTCGTCGCGCTCTCCGGTGACTACGACTTCCAGTTCATGCTGGAGGAACTGGCCGTCGGCGCGCAGCACAAGATCCCGTACGTCCATGTCCTCGTCAACAACTCCTACCTGGGGCTGATCCGGCAGGCGCAGCGGGCGTTCGACATCGACTTCCAGGTCAACCTGGAATTCGAGAACATCAACGCCCCGGAGCTCGGCGTCTACGGCGTCGACCATGTCAGGGTCGCCGAGGGCCTCGGCTGCAAGGCGATCCGCGTCACCGACCCCGCCGAGCTGGGCGCGGCCTTCGAGCAGGCCAAGAAGCTCGCCGCGGAGTACCGGCTCCCGGTCGTCGTCGAGGCGATCCTGGAGCGGGTCACCAACATCTCCATGTCGACGACCAACGACATCGGCAACGTCGTGGAGTTCGAGGAGATCGCGACCGAGCCCGGGCACGCGCCGACCTCGATCAAGACGCTGAAGGTCTGACGCGCGGGGGAACGTAGGAGCAGAGGGGCGGTCCGTCCGTGGGGACGGGCCGCCCCTTACGCATGTCACTCACGCACGAGGTCAGCTCCCGCCGCCTCCGCATCCGCCCCCGCCGCCACCCCCACCGCAGTAGTGGTAGCCCCCGCCACCGCCGCCCCTGCCTCGCGGTGAGTTCTTGAGGAGGCTCTTGCCGCCCACCTCGGCACGGCGCACCAGCCCCGCCCGCAGGGCGAAGCGCGGCACCAGCAGGTGCAGGGCGGGCTCGCCGTGCAGTGCGACGGCCAGCAGCCTCTCGCCGTCGGTCAGGCCGTGCCGGCTCGCGGGCAGCGGATGACTCCGCCGCAGCTCCCGCACCTTTCGGCGGGCGGCGCGCGTCGGTCCGAGCAACGGGTAGCGCAGCAGACCCGCCCCCGCGAGAGGGATCCGCATCAGCGCCAGCGCGATGCGGATGTCCGGGTCCTTCACCAGCGTCCGCAGGCCGGCGGGCTCGCGCAGGGACGTGTGCACCGCCTGCGCCAAGGGGGACGGCGGCCGCTCCGCGGACACGACGTCCGCGATGCCCTTCCGCACCGTCCCCGGCCGGTCCGCCTCCACCAGCCCCCGCAGATACAGCTCCACCACGGCGACGGTGACGGCGGCCCGTGGGCCCTCCCCCAGCAGTGCGATCTCGTGCGGCTCCAGCCGGACCGCCGTACCGTCGCGCATGGCTTCACCCCCGTGACGGGGTCCGCCGCCCCCGTGCCGGCGGGCCCCGCGTGACGAGAATGTGCCCGGCCCCGGGGGCGGTTGAAGCCCCCGGGGCCGGGTTCAGAGGTTCATTTGAGGATGCCGTACGGGGCCTACGACCACTGCCGTAGGCGTGTTCACGCCTCGTGATGCTCCGAGAGCCCCGGCCAGTCGTCCGGGCCGCCGCCCTGCCATTCGACGAGGTCGCTCTCGGCGACATCGGTGACGTACAGGTCGGCCAGCCGCAGGATCTCGGCGACGTCGTCGGCGTGGGTGGCGACGCCCAGGGGTTCCTCGCCCAGGGTGACCCGGCGGGATCCGTCCAGGGCGGGGGAGTGGACCACGACATGCGGATGCTCGGTGGGAGGTGCCATGCCTTCAGGCTCCTGCGGACGCACCTGTTCCGCACCCCGAAGGGGCTGCCCGCCCGACGGCGCGAGGCTGGGCGCGACAGGACATTCGCGCCGCCGGACGGGGTCTGGAGGGGTGATGCGGGTGCCTGCTGGGACCGCGGCGGTGCGACGGAGCCCGGAACGGTCTTCCCTCGGGTCGAGAAGCCGCTCCCGGTCCTTCACCACCGCACTGGCTCGCAGCCGCCGCGGTCCACACCCTGCCCGCGTCCGTGCCCGGGGCGACCACCCCTCATCCGGGTCGCTCCGCGCGGTCGGACGCGGTCAGGGAGTTCAGTCCTCGCGCAGGGCGCGGACGGCCTCCTCCACGCGCCGCCCGTACTCGGGGTCGGCGGCGTGGAAGTGCGCGAGGTTCTTCTCGATCACGTCGTCGCGGGAGACCTGGGACAGGCCCCCGGCGATGTTCGCGATCAGCCGGGACTTCTCCTCGGCGGACAGCAGCCGGTACAGCTCGCCGGCCTGGAAGAAGTCGTCGTCCTTGGTGTGCTGCGGCGCCGGGTGGGTGCCCGTGTGGCCGTTCACCGCGAGCGGGGCCGACAGCGGGCGGCCGGTCTCGGCCGGGCCGTCGTAGGAGTTCGGCTCGTAGTTCTTCGCTCCGCGGCCCTGGGAGTTGGTCGCCATGAGGCCGTCGCGGCCGTAGTTCCGCGCGGTCGTCGCCTTCGGGGCGTTCACGGCCAGCTGGGTGTGATTGACGCCCAGACGGTAGCGGTGGGCGTCCGCGTAGGCGAACAGGCGGCCCTGGAGCATCTTGTCGGGGGAGGGGCCGATGCCCGGCACGAAGTTGTTCGGGGAGAACGCGGCCTGCTCGACCTCGGCGAAGACGTTGTCCGGGTTGCGGTCCAGCACCAGCCGGCCCACGCGCCGCAGCGGGTAGTCCTGGTGCGGCCAGACCTTGGTCACGTCGAACGGGTTGAAGCGGTAGCCGTCCGCCTCGGCCGCCGGCATGAGCTGGACGTAGAGGGTCCAGGACGGGCGCACGCCCCGCTCGATGGCCTGGAGCAGGTCGGTCTGGTGGGAGTTCGCGTCCCTGCCGACGGTCTCGGCGGCCTGCTCGGCGCTGAGGGAGCGGACGCCCTGGTTGGTCTTGAAGTGGTACTTGACGAAGAAGGCCTCGCCCGCGCTGTTCGTCCACTGGTAGGTGTGCGAGCCGTAGCCGTTCATGTGCCGGTACGAGGCAGGGATGCCGCGGTCGCCCATCAGCCAGGTCACCTGGTGCGTCGCCTCGGGGGAGTGCGCCCAGAAGTCCCAGACGTTGTCGGGCTCCTGACGGCCCGTGAAGGGGTCGCGCTTCTGCGAGTGGATGAAGTCGGGGAACTTGATCGGGTCCTTGATGAAGAACACCGGGGTGTTGTTCCCGACGAGGTCGTAATTGCCCTCCTCCGTATAGAACTTGACCGCGAAGCCGCGCGGGTCGCGCACCGCGTCCGCGCCGCCGAGCGAGTCGGCCACGGTGGAGAAGCGCACGAACACCTCGGTGCGCCGGCCGACGGTGCTCAGGAAGTCGGCGTACGTGAACTCCGTGACGTCGTCGGTCACTTCGAAGTGGCCGTAGGCACCCGAGCCACGGGCGTGCACCACCCGCTCCGGGATGCGCTCGCGGTTGAAGCGCGCCAGCTTCTCCAGCAGATGCTGGTCCTGGAGCAGGAGAGGGCCGCCGGCGCCGGCGGTGGCGGAGTTCTGGTTGTCGGCGACGGGGGCGCCGGACTCGGCGGTGAGCACGCGCTGCGACATCGTGACCTTCCGATACGAGAGAGCAGCGGAAAAATGTTTCCGCTTCGTGGAGCCTAGGGTCGGGGTGAGCCGAGCGTCAACAGTTTGTTGAAGTGGTGGGTACGGCTGGACCGGGCGGCGCCGCCGCTTTGGGCGCGACAGGACTGGTGTCAGCGGCGGCGCCGCCCGGGGCAGGGGGGACCCCAAGGGGTCACGGGGTTACAGGGTTACGGGGATCAGACCTGGGCGCCGGACAGCCGCTCCACGGCCCGCAGCAGCGCCGAGTGGTCCAGGCCGCCGTCGCCCTGTGCGCGCAGGCTCGCGACCAGCTGGGCGACCACGGCGCCGACGGGCAGGGCCGCGCCGACGGTGCGGGCGGCGTCCGTGACGATGCCCATGTCCTTGTGGTGCAGGTCGATACGGAAGCCCGGCTTGAAGTCCCGGCCGAGGAAGTTGTCCTTCTTGCGGGTCAGCACGGTCGAGCCGGCGAGTCCGCCGTTCAGGACGTCCAGGGCCGCCTTCAGGTCCACGCCGGACTTCTCCAGGAAGACCACGGCCTCGGCGCACGCCTGGATGTTCACGGCGACGATCAGCTGGTTCGCGGCCTTCACGGTCTGGCCGGAGCCGTGCGGGCCGCACAGCACGATGGTCTTGCCGAGCGCGTCGAGGATCGGCTTCGCGGTGTCGAAGTCGCTCTGCTCGCCGCCGACCATGATGGACAGCACGGCCTCGATGGCGCCGGCCTCACCGCCGGAGACGGGGGCGTCCAGGACCCGGATGCCCTTGTCCTTCGCGGCCTTCGCCAGGTCGATCGAGGTCTGCGGCGTGATCGAGGACATGTCGATCAGCAGGGCGCCGGACTTCGCGTTCTCCAGGATGCCGTCCGGGCCGTAGGCGATGGCCTCGACCTGGGGGGAGGCCGGGACCATCGTGATGACGACGTCGGCGTCCTTGACGGCCTCGGCGATGGAGGGTGCGGCGGTGCCGCCCGCCGCCGCGAGACGGTCGAGCTTGTCCTGCTCCAGAGTGAAGCCGGTGACCTGGTAACCCGCCTTGATCAGGTTCTCGGACATGGGGGAGCCCATGATGCCGAGGCCGATCCAGGCGATCGCCGGGTGGGTCGGGCGGGAGGAAGCTGCGAGTGTGTTGCTCATTTCGGGATGCCTTTCGGTGCGGGGGTCAGCGGGGCAGCCAGTCGAAGGCCTCGGCGCTCGGGCGGTCGCCCGGCTTGTACTCAAGCCCGACCCAGCCGTCGTAGCCCGCCTTCCGCAGCTGGTCGAGGAGGTCTTCGAGGGGCAGCGAGCCCGTCCCGGGGACGCCGCGGCCGGGGTTGTCGGCGACCTGGACGTGACCGGTCTTCGCGGCGAACCGCTCGATCACCGACGGGAGGTCCTCGCCGTTCATGGACAGGTGGTAGAGGTCCATCAGGAACCGCGCGTTGCCGAGGCCGGTCGCCTCGTTGACCTTGTCGACGACGTCCACGGCCGCCGGGGCGGAGACCAGCGGGTACAGCGGTGACTCGGGCCGGTTCAGCGCCTCGATCAGCAGCACCGCGCCGATCCGCTCGGCGGCCCGGGCCGCCAGGGCCAGGTTCTCCAGCGCCAGCGCGTCCTGCTCGGCCGGGTCCACACCCTCGACGCGGTTTCCGTACAGGGCGTTGAGTGCCGTGCAGCCCAGGGAGGCGGCGAAGTCGGCGGTCACGTCGATGTTGGCGCGGAACCGCTCCGACTCCTCGCCGGGAACCGACAGGGCGCCGCGGTCCGGGCCCGGGAGCCGCCCGGCGTAGAAGTTCAGGCCGGTGAGCCGGACGCCCGCGTCCTCGATCGCCCGCTTCAGGGCGTCGAGCTCGGATCGCTCCGGGACGGGCGAGTCGACCCAGGGCCACCACAGCTCGACCGCGGTGAAGCCGGCCGCGGCGGCGGCAGCGGGGCGCTCCAGGAGGGGGAGCTCCGTGAAGAGGATCGACAGGTTGACGTTGAAGCGCTGGTCTGCGAATCCCATCGGGTCGGCGCTCCCTTCCTTGTCTTCCGACGTATCTTCCAGAAGGTATTCCGTATTGCGGAATCATGTTTCTGCTTAATGGAAGATTGCCTGTGGCGTGCGAGGGCTGTCAAGAGGGGCTGCCGGAAAGTCCGTCCCGCGCGTTAGGTTGAGCGCGTGCGACTGAGAGTGGAGTTCACGACCGAGCCCTTCGACCTGGACGAGGCACCCGCGCACGCGCTGGTGGCCCGCGAGGTCGTGGAGGCCGCCGAGCTGGACGCCGTGGACGTCGGCCCGTTCGGCAACACCGCGGAGGGCGGTGCCGACGCGGTGCTCACCGCCGTGGACGCCCTGCTCCGCAAGGCCCTGGAGGCCGGCGCCACCCGGATCTCGCTCCAGGTCAACGTGGCCGAGGAGGGCGAGGCATGAGCGGCGCGGGGGACGAGCCGTTCATCGCCGCCGTCAAGCCCCTGGTCGACGCCATGGGCGGCGAGATGATCCCGCCCGACGAGGCCGGCCCCGACGACGTCGTCCTGGCCTGGGAGGGCAGCGACGCCGTAGCCGTACGGCTGCCGCAGCTCGCCGACTCCCTCGATCACATCCTCGCCGCGATGGAGCGCCGCAAGGGCCCGCTGGCCGATCTGGACCGCAAGGCGAAGCAGGAGGTCGTGCGGATACTCGAGGCGCGCGGCGCCTTCTCCGTACGGCACGGGGTGGAGACCGTGGCGAGCGCCCTCGGCGTCAGCCGGTTCACCGTCTACAACTACCTGAACCGAGAGAAGGGGGCCTGACCGGCCTCGGTCCCCTCGTCATCCTCGGCGCGAATTTTCAACAAACTGTTGACGTGTCGTCGCGGGAGGGCGTTAGCTATCGGCACGCCCGTTCAGCACGAAGGCCGTATCCGGCCACGGAGGCTCCCGTGACTTCCCCTTCCACGCCGCCGGGCCTGGCCCGGTTCAACACCGTCGAGGAGCACGCGGCCCGCACCGCGCTCCACGAGGCGTGCGCCTGCACGGCGTGGGCGAAGCGACTGCTCGCCGCCCGCCCCTACGCCACCCCCGAGGACCTGTACGCCGCGAGCGACGCCGCCATGGCGGAGCTGACGGCCACGGACCTGGAGGAGGCGATGGCCGGCCACCCGCCCATCGGCCGCCCCAAGCCCGGCGACCCCACCTCGGCCCGGGAGCAGCGCGGCATGTCCGGCGCCTCCGACGCGCTCAAGGCGGAGATGCTGGAGCTGAACCTCGCCTACCAGGAGAAGTTCGGCCATGTCTTCCTGATCTGCGCCACCGGCCGGACCGGCGAGCAGATGCGCGACGCGGTCAGGGAACGGATCGGCAACCCGCCGGAGGCGGAGCGCGAGATCGTCCGCACCGAGCTGGGCAAGATCAACCGTATCCGGCTCGCCCGCCTCGTCGAAGAAGACTGAAGTCGGGGAAGACTGAAGAGGACGCCTGACCATGAGCACCAGCACCACCGCCTCCGTGTCCACGCACATCCTGGACACCAGCGTCGGCCGCCCCGCCGAGGCCGTCGCCGTCCAGCTCTCCGCCCGGAGCGGCCGGGACGCTGGGTGGCAGGCGCTCGGCGGCTCCGCGACCGACGCGGACGGCCGGTGCAAGGACCTCCCGGCCCTGCCGGAGGGCACCACCCACGTACGGCTCGACTTCGCCGTCGAGCCCTACTTCGAGAAATCTGCGAACACGCAAGCCGATGCGCAGCAGGACGCCCCCGCGAATCGGGACAGCGGCGCCGGTGTGTTCTTCCCGGAAGTGGCGATCACGTTCGCCGTCGTACCGGGCGAGCACTACCACGTACCGCTGCTGCTCAACCCGTTCGGCTACTCCGTATACCGAGGGAGCTAGCTAAAGATGCCCACGATCCTGGGACAGAACCAGTACGGCAAGGCCGAGAACCGAGTCGTCAAGATCACGCGGGACGGCGCCACCCACCACATCAAGGACCTGAACGTGTCCGTGTCGCTCAGCGGCGACATGGAGGAGGTCCACTACTCCGGCTCCAACGCCAACGTCCTGCCGACCGACACCACCAAGAACACGGTGTACGCCTTCGCCAAGGAGCACGGCATAGAGTCCGCCGAGCAGTTCGGCATCCACCTCGCCCGCCACTTCGTCACCTCGCAGGAGCCGATCAGGACGGCCCGGATCCGCATCGAGGAGTACGCCTGGGAGCGGATCGAGGCCGCCGACGCCAACTCCCGGTTCATCGGCGCCGACGAGGTCAAGCACTCCTTCGTCCGCAAGGGGCAGGAGACACGGCTCACCCAGATCACCTACGACGGTGAGCGGTGGGAGGTGATCTCCGGTCTGAAGGACCTCGTCGTGATGAACTCGACCAACTCCGAGTTCTGGGGCTACGTCAAGGACAAGTACACGACGCTGAAGGAGGCCCACGACCGCATCCTGGCCACCCAGGTCTCCGGCCGCTGGCGCTTCAACTGGACCGACGACGACCAGCGCATGCCCCACTGGGAGAAGTCCTACGAGCAGACCAAGAAGCACATGCTCCAGGCCTTCGCCGAGACGTACTCGCTGTCGCTCCAGCAGACCCTGTACCAGATGGGTTCGCGGATCATCGAGAACCGCGGCGAGATCGACGAGGTCCGCTTCTCCCTGCCGAACAAGCACCACTTCCTGGTCGACCTGGAGCCGTTCGGCCTGAAGAACGACAACGAGGTGTACTTCGCCGCCGACCGCCCCTACGGCCTGATCGAGGCGACGATCCTGCGGGACGGCTGCGAGCCGCGCATCCCCGTGGACCTCACCAACCTCTGACGCTTCCTCTTTCGGCACCCGTGGCCGGGGAACCCGTCTCTCCGGCCACGGCACTCAAACTTCCGGGGTCCTGCCGTGCCCACTCCACCACAGCGCAAAGGACGAACCATGGCAGCAGACCGGCGCATCGTCATCGAGAACTGCGCGATCGCGACCGTCGACGCGAACGACACCGAGTACGCCTCCGGGTACGTCGTCCTCGCCGGCAACCGCATCGAGTCGCTCGGCGCGGGCACGGCCCCCGAGGGCCTGGAGAACGTCGTACGCCGTATCGACGCCTCCGGTCACCTCGTGACCCCGGGCCTGATCAACACCCATCACCACTTCTACCAGTGGATCACCCGGGGCCTGGCGACGGACCACAACCTCTTCGACTGGCTGGTCGCGCTGTACCCGGTCTGGGCGCGCGTCGACGAGCGGATGGTGCGCGCGGCGGCCCAGGGCTCGCTCGCCGTGATGGCGCGCGGCGGCGTCACCACCGCCATGGACCACCACTACGTCTTCCCGCACGGCTCCGGCGACCTGTCCGGCGCGATCATCGGCGCCGCCCGCGACATGGGCGTCCGCTTCACCCTCGCCCGCGGCTCCATGGACCGCAGCGAGAAGGACGGCGGCCTGCCCCCGGACTTCGCCGTCGAGACCCTGGACGGCGCGCTCGCCGCCACCGAGGAGACCGTGCGGCAGCACCACGACTCCTCCTTCGGCGCCATGACGCAGGTCGCCGTCGCGCCCTGCTCGCCCTTCTCCGTCTCCACCGAACTGCTGCGGGACGGCGCCCAGCTCGCCCGCCGCCTCGGTGTACGGCTCCACACCCACGGTTCGGAGACCGTGGAGGAGGAGAAGTTCTGCCACGAACTGTTCGGCATGGGCCCCACCGACTACTTCGAGTCCACCGGCTGGCTCGGCGAGGACGTGTGGATGGCGCACTGCGTCCACATGAACGACTCCGACATCGCCGCCTTCGCCCGGACCAGGACCGGCGTCGCGCACTGCCCCTCCTCCAACGCCCGCCTCGCGGCCGGGATCGCCCGCGTCCCCGACATGCTCGCCGCCGGCGTCCCGGTCGGCCTCGGCGTCGACGGCACCGCCTCGAACGAGTCCGGCGAACTCCACACCGAGCTGCGCAACGCCCTGCTCATCAACCGCCTCGGCCCACACCGGGAAGCCGCCCTGAACGCCCGCCAGGCCCTGCGCCTCGGCACCTACGGCGGCGCCCAGGTCCTGGGCCGGGCGGCGGAGACCGGCTCCCTGGAGCCGGGCAAGCTCGCCGACCTGGTCCTGTGGAAGCTCGACACGGTCGCCCACGCCTCCATCGCCGACCCCGTGACCGCCCTGGTCTTCGGCGCGGCGGCCCCGGTCACCGCCTCCTTCGTCGACGGCCGGCAGATCGTCGAGGACGGGCGGCTGCTCACGGCCGACGAGGACGCCATCGCGCGCTCGACGCGGGACGAGGCCCAGCGGCTGGCGAGGATCGCCGCGCAGGGCTGAACACCCCGATGACTCCGGCCGGGAGGGACGGCTCCCGGCCGGTGGCCGTGGACCCGAGCGGGGACCACGGCGCCGTCTCCGGGGCGCGCGGATGCGTGCGCCCCGGAACGGTCCCCGTCACCCGCATGTCCGGTCCCGCACGACCACCCGCACCACCTCCCTGACACCCACGGACGCCATCGGCGCGGCCGTGTAACCGACCGGAGGGAAGCCGCCGTGGCCGACCACCCCGTTGACGAGAAACTCCCCGCGCTCAAGATGGCGACGACCGGCCTCCAGCACGTGGCCGCCATGTACGCCGGAGTCGTCGCCCCGCCCCTGATCGTCGGCGCGGCCATCGGCCTGAGCGCCACCGACCTGACCTTCCTCACCGGCGCCTGCCTGTTCACAGCGGGCCTCGCCACGTTCCTGCAGACCCTGGGCATCTGGAAGATCGGCGCCCGGCTGCCCTTCGTCAACGGCGTCACCTTCGCCGGTGTCGCCCCCATGACCGCGATCGTCGCCTCCACCGAGGACAAGTCCGACGCCCTGCCGATCATCTTCGGCGCGGTCATCGTCGCCGGACTCCTGGGCTTCATCGCCGCCCCCTTCTTCAGCAAGGCGGTGCGCTTCTTCCCGCCGGTGGTGACGGGGACGGTGATCACCCTGATCGGCATCTCCCTGCTCCCGGTCGCCTTCGGCTGGGCGCAGGGACCCGACCCTGCGGCACACGACTACGGCTCGGCGACGAATCTCGGACTGGCCGCCCTCACCCTGCTGATCGTGCTGCTCCTGCGCCGCTTCACCACCGGCTTCGTCAAGCAGATCGCGGTGCTGCTCGGCCTGGTCGCCGGCACGCTGACAGCGATCCCGTTCGGCGCCACGGACTTCGGCCCGGTCGCGGACGCGGCCGTCATCGGCTTCCCGACCCCGTTCCACTTCGGCGCCCCGCAGTTCCAGCCGGCCGCGATCATCTCCCTCTGTGTGGTGATGGTGGTCTCGATGACCGAATCGACCGCCGACATGCTGGCGCTGGGCGAGATAGTCGACCGCCCGGCCGACGAGAAGACCATCGCGGCCGGTCTGCGCGCCGACACCCTCGGCTCGGCGATCAGCCCGCTCTTCAACGGCTTCATGTGCAGCGCCTTCGCGCAGAACATCGGCCTGGTCGCCATGACGAGGATCCGCAGCCGGTACGTCGTCGCCACCGGCGGCGGCTTCCTGGTGCTGATGGGCCTCTGCCCCATGGCCGCGTCCCTGATCGCCGTCGTACCGCGCCCGGTGCTCGGCGGGGCGGGCGTGGTGCTGTTCGGATCGGTCGCGGCCAGCGGCATCCAGACCCTGGTCAGGGCCGGCCTGGACAAGGACAACAACGTCCTGATCGTGGCCGTCTCCCTGGCCGTCGGCATCATCCCCATCACGGCGCCGGAGTTCTACCACGCCTTCCCGGAGACGGTCCGGATCGTCCTGGACTCGGGCATCTCCACGGGATGCGTGGCGGCCGTCCTGCTCAACCTGGTCTTCAACCACCTGGGCAACAAGGACGCGCGGGACGTCACCCACCCCATGGAGGCGGGCGAGGAGATCACCGACGCGAGCCGGGCCCCGGCCACGTCATGAGAGCGCCTGGTGCTGTGACCGCATAGGGGTGGGAATCAGCAGCACGTGCCACGGTGGAGCGGTCAGCCACCAGACCGTGCTCCCGCTGGCTGGAGCCGCCCGCTCCCGGTGTCGCTCCGCGCAGCCCGTATTCTCCGGTGGTGATCAATCGGCTGTAAGGGGGGGCGTGGGCAGGCAGGAGATGCGTCGGAAGGTCTTCGAGCCACTGAGGCGGGCGGGCTTGGAGGTGCTTGAGGGAGGCGTGCCGGAGGCTCCCCTGCCGGTGTTCGCCGTGGTCGCGACGGTCGGCTGCGGTCGGGAGACGGGTCGGCGGGACGCTTACGTCGGCTTCGGGGAACCGGACCTCATTGGCCAGGCCAACCGGGGCTGGTACGAGCTGGCGACCTCCTTCGGCCTGTTCGACGCCGACCGCGAGTTCCTGCTTGCCCTGCCCGCCCACCGCTACAACCCAAGGGTGGACCTGCGCCAGCCCTACGTCTGGCGTCGGGTGCGTCTGCTCGACGACTGGGACGTCATGGGCGCGGCGTGCGGGATCCGCCGGGGAAGGTCCGTGCTCGGATTCGACCACTGTCTGCTCGGCTCGCGAGCCGGACGTCCCGAGTTCTCGATGCTCTCGCTCGACAGCACGGTCTCCGTGGTCGGGACGACCTGGCAGGGCGGCATCAGCTCTCTGGCGGTGCCCAACCCGGGTGACACCGAGCCCGTGCGCAGGCTGATCGACTACGAGGCGAGCCAGGCCGAGGACATGCCGGAGCAACGCCTGGATGCCATAGCGTGGCTGCGGCGCGACGCACCGGCCGCGGCGGACGGGGCGTGAATGATCGGGGCCGGCTCGCGCCCCGCTCATCCACAGGCACAGCCGCGACCTTGATGCAAGCACCCGAGCGCTCTCGGAACTCGGCAGCATCGTTCCTCGACCGAATAGCGCGTCTCCCCACCGAGCAACAGACGTTCTTGAAACTCACCTACAAAGCCAGACCGAACGGCGATGGGCGGGGCCGACAGGCCACGGGCCGGGCCGGCTATCAAGGAGACCAGCGATGGATGCCGAGGAAAGCTGGCGCCGCTACGGGCTTCGCCCCGTCGGCGCGGATCTCGACGAGGTCCGCGCACTCCTCAGAGAGCACACGGCGCGTGAACGACGCGCCCAGGGCGAGGGCGACACCGAGCTGATGAGGCTCTGCTGCTTCCAGCTGTTCAACAGCGGCGACCTCGACGACGTGCTCCTGATCTGGAGTGCGAAGCAAGCCAGCTTCGACGCAGCGTGCTCGATCGACATCGAATTCCTGCTTGGGCACGGGCTCGACGCGACGAAGGCCCACCTCTCGGCCAACCGTGCACCTGCTGCGGCGGGGGCGCTGGATCGACTGCGCGAGCTCGAGGCGAACGGTGAATTCGAGGGCTTCTCAGTGGAGGAGCGCTCTGCCTCCTACGACCGGTACTACGGCGACTGACGATTCTGCAGCGCAGCGCCGGTCAGTCGTCCGTGATGAGGCCGGTGCCCGCAAGGCAGCTGTCGACGAAGTCCGGGCGGTACTGGATCCGCTTGAGCCTGCGCTTCACGGCCCTGGTGATCTGGCCCAGGTCGGCTGCCGCAAGGTTGCCGAGGTCGTGCTTGACCAGCGATCCAGATGCCCTCCTGCGGGTTCAGGTCCGGCGCGTAGGTGGGCAGCTGGAACACGGTGAGCCACGCGGTATTCGCGGCGATGAACTCCCGCATCCCAGCGGTCAGGTGGAGGCGGACGTTGTCCAGACCAGCACGATCGGCCCACAGAGCTGGATGCGGGCACGCGCCAAGGGGTCGCGGAAGTCCCGCCAGCCGAAGCCCTTCGGCTCGCCCTCGCGCCCTCGGTACTCGCGGATGGCGTAGATCAGCCGGGACCGCTCGCCCGGCTTGTAGCAGGTCATACCCGCCGTCGACACCCGTCCGGAGCCCTGGCCTCGGCCCCGGACGACCGGGGGCCGGCGGATCCGCCCCCACGAGAGCGCGGCGGGGTCATCGACTGGCCGGCCTCATCCTCGAAGACGATCCAGCCGTTGCAGGCCGCCGCACAGCTCTTACCTGCGGCCAGACCTCCTTCTTCCACAGCTCAACCGCCGCATCGTCGCGCTCGATCGCCCGACGGGTGGGCTGCTGCCACGACCAGCCGTGCCGCTTCAGCAGCCGCCACGTGCCCTCCACCGGGTACGAAACGTGGATCAGTCGACCGATCAGTATCTTGACCCGCGCCAGCGTCCACTTCCAGCAACGCTTTGTTGGGCTGCGGCCCGTAGCCGGCGTCCAGGTGCACCGTGGTTGACGGGGACAAACGGAACCCGAACAGACGCAGGGTCTCCAGGGTGGGGCGCGACAGCGGCGAGTCGTTGCGGTTCGCGCCAGTCAGAACCCACCCCAGCGGTAAGCCTCCGCCGTCGACCAGTACCGAACGCTTCAGACCGCTCTCGCCTCGGTCCACCGGGCCGCGCCCAGTGTTCTGGCCACCACCCGGGCTTTCACGATGCAACCGGCCACTACCAGGTTCTCAAGGTCGAGGCCGATGGCCTCGACGTATGCCTCCAGCGCCAGGCGGTGCAGCCGGTCGAAGAGGGCATCGGCGATCCGCTCATCCCCGCCGGGTGCGCCGCCTCGGCAATCAGGGCGGCACACCCCAGCGGGCGAAGGTCACCCGGCCTGTTCCTCCTGCAGGTCTGCTGCGGATGCGGGTGCGGGCATGCGCCAGGCCACGACCGCACCGGTCACGAGCCCCACGGCGGCCAGCGAGGTGGCGACCAGGAACGGGTCGAGGGAGTGCAGGGAGGGGGCGAACCCGATCCCCACGCAGACTGCCACCCCGGTCGCACCGCCCAACTGGTCAGCCGCACGCTGGACGCCCGAGGCGACCCCGGCGTCGTCCTCGGTGACGCCGCTGACCGCGAGGTACTGGAGCCCCACGAGGCCGAACCCCATCCCGGCCGCGATCAGGAGCATGGCCGGGATCATCGCCATCCCGCCTGCCTGCTGGGCCGAAATGAGCGCGATCGCGGCCATCGCGGCCGCGGTGAACCCGATGCCGGCAAGCACGCACGCGCGTGCTCCCCAGCGGCCCAGCAGCCGAGGCACGAGCATGGAGAACACGATCAGCGAGAGCGCCAAAGGCAGCATCGTCAGGCCCGCGCCCAGCGGGCCGATGCCCAACCGGTCCTGCAGGTAGAAGGTGAACAGCAGGAACGAGGTCGACAACGCCCCGCTCAGCAGCATTGTGACCAGGTTGGCCGCCACACGCGTGCGGTTGGTGAAGAAGCGCAGCGGCAACAGCGGGTTGCGTGAGCGTGCCTCGACCCGCACGAACCGGACTCCGGCGGCCACCGCTCCGGCCAGTGCCCCCAGGACCACCCATACCGGGGTTCCGGGTTCGCCGGCCTCGACCACACCGAAGGTGAACAGCAGCGGGCAGGCGGTCAGCAGCAGCGCGCCGTGAAGGTCCAGCGGCGGGGCGTCCTTGGCTACGGGCCGGTCAGCCTCGACCAGGAAGACGGCTGCCAGCAGCACGATCAGGACGAACGGGACCGAGATCAGGAAGATCCACCGCCATCCCAGGTGGGCAGTGATGATTCCGGACAGGACGAATCCGAGCACGAGACCGCAGCTGGCCACCGCCGCCCACACGCTCAGGGCCCGTGACCGACGGCGGCCTTCGGGGGACATCAGGACGATCGTGGCCATTGCAGCGGGCAACGCGACGGCTTCACCGGCGCCCTGCAGCAGGCGCGCGATCACCATCAGGGCAAACGTCGGGGCCAGGCCGGCCAGCAAGGACGCGGTGCCGAACAGGGTGGTGCCGAGCAGCAGTACCCGCCGCCGCCCGAGCAAGTCGCTCAGTCGGCCACCGAGCATCAGCATCCCGCCACCGGTGACCGCGTACCCGACCACGACCCAGGTCAGAGCGTGACCGTCGACGCCGAAGTCCGCGCCGATCGAGGGCAGGGCGATGTTGACCACGGTCACGTCGACCGCGATGAAGAACTGCAGCATGGACATCGCGCACAGCACCAGCCACGCGCGTACTGGGGACGGGCTGCGCCCGCTGGAAGAAAGGATGCCTGGGAACATCAGGTACTCCGTCGCTCAGAGAAAGTTCTGAGCAGCACGAACGTGCCGCTCCGGTCTGATCACGAAGCGGTTGGACGTCCAGGAAGAATATGAGCCGAACGTCCCGCCGCTAGCGGGACGTCCTGGTCACTGCGGCGCAAGCGGCCGCGCACGAAGCAGCAGACATACCGCGGACGTTACCAGGGAGGGAGACACCGGGTCAGGCCCTTGCCTACCGTCTCATGTCCTCACTCGTAGGCCCGTTCGCCAAAACTTCCTGGGCACGGGGAGCTCGTCGCCGCGGAGCACCTGTCCGCGCGACCTCTAAACGCCCATGACGAGGTGCACGCGGTCGCACCACTAGCTTCGGCTGCGCATCATCGACATCAGCAGCTCGTGGGTCTCCTCGTCGGCGGCGACCACAAGCCCACGACCCGCCTCGCCCACCGGGGCACCGTTGATCCCGGTGACAACACAGCCAGCAGCCCGGCACAACGCGATACCGGCCGCGAAATGCACGCTCCCGGAGAGGTCGCCGCCATCGGTGACATACGCGGCGCGCTTGCCGGCAGCCACCCAGGCCAGCGCCAGCGTCGTGGACACGACGCGCGGCCGGAAACGCTCGACGAACTCAGGGCGGGCCAGCAGATCCACGGCCCGGAATCCCGGCGCACTCGGGAACGGCGGATCCAGGTTGACGTCCACCAATCGGGTGGCCGGCGTGGGCGTCAGCAGTGCGTCGTCGGCCCCGTCATGCCGCACCCAGGCGATCTCCCCGTCGGTGAAAAACACCTCGCCGCTGAACGGGTCGGCCACCGCCGCCGCCCCATCGCCCAGCGCCACATTGACGGCCACCAGCATGTTGCCGACGGCGTAGTTGAGCGTGCCGCACAGGGGATCCACCAACCACTGGCGGACAGTGTCGGCGGCACCCTGCTGCCCGCCCTCCTCGCCGAGCACCGCATCATCTGGCCGTGCGGCACGGATGACGCCGAGGATCGCCTCCTCTGCCGCCACATCGGCGGCAGTGGCAAAGTCCCCGGCACCCTTGTCAATGCGGCTGAGTCGCTGGCTGTACATGTTGCGGACCACGTCCGCGCCAGCCCGCGCCCCGGCTATCGCGACTGCAGCGTCATCGGAACCCGCGTATGAGTCGATCACGCAGTGCAGATTATCGAGGTGAAGCCATCGCCCCGGCGAACCTTCCCGGCCAGAGCACTAGGGCCTGTCGTTTGGATCACGCCGCAGACGCGGGGCCTGGCACGCACATCTGCCGCGTTCTCGTCGGTCGCCGACGCTCCGCGTCGACTCCCTCCTCCGCCTTGCAGCTGCACGCACCAGGCCCCGCTCACCGGCGTCGAAGAAGTGCTGCCGATTCCCTGCGCCGTGATCCAAACGACAGGCCCTAGAGGCCGAACAAGCCCGGGTCCGTGGCCAGTTCCTTGAAGACCTTCGCGGGGTCGGCGACCAGCCTGCGCTCCTTGAGATCCAGGATGCCGCCGACCGCCGTGATCTCGGCGGCCACCGTGCCGTCGGTCTTGCGGACGGTCTGCTCGATACGGAACGTCTTGCCGCTGCCCCAGTCGAAGGCGCAGGTCACCTCGACCTCGTCGCCCGCGAGCAGCTCCCGTTTGTAGCGGATGGTCGTCTCCAGGGCCACCGGGCCCACGCCGGTTCCCGTGAGCGCGGACTGGCTGATCCCCGCGGCGTGCAGCAGCGACCAGCGGGCGTGTTCCGCGTAGTTCAGGTACACGCTCTGGTTGAGGTGACCCTGTACGTCGGTCTCGTACCCGCGGACGGTCACAGGGACGGAAAACGGCTCGCTCACGGCATTCCCCTCTCGCACCGGACTTCTCGCACCGGACTTTCTCGCACCGGACTCTCGTGCAGCGCACAACGATCCCCGATCTTGGCATGCTCATCACGCTCGGCGCGGCGAAGCCAGGAGATACCGGGTTCCGGTGCGCGGTTCCCGGTGCTCGCTCACCTGCCAGCCTGCCCCCTCCAACGTGGCCGCGCAGGCGCGCAGCGCCTCGCCGTCCGGCTCGTACACGGCCACGGCCTCCGGCTGCGGGGTCGTCCGCACGCGATACCCGGAGGCGCCGGGCCCTGGCCCGGCCGGGTGCTGCCCGGCCGCCTCCAGGGCGAGCGCGGCGGCCTCCATCAGATGCGTACGCTCCCAGCCGCACGGCCGGTCCGTGGCCCCGTCCGTATTGGTCATCCGGCGCAGCTCCAGCAGACCCTGCCAGGCGCTGTGCACCTCACGGCGCCGGGCCGGACGCCCGGTTTCCGCCGCCGTCTCCTCGCCCCCGACGCGCGCCGCGAAGACGCCCGCCGAAGCGGGGGCCTCACCGGCCGGCTCGGGCGCCCCCGTCACGCCCTGCCGTACCCGATGCCCCTCCGGCGTCAGAAAGTGATCGTGCGGCGGCCGGGGATGCCGGAAGGCAAGACCGCGCTTCACCAGCGCCGCGAGCTGCGCCTCCGTGCCTCTGAGCCGCCCGGTGACCGGGTCGGCGGCGTCGATGACACGCCGCTGCGCGGCGGTCGGCGGTCGGGTCACGGCGAGCTCCTCTCCGCCTCGGACCGGCCCGGGGCACTCGCCCCACCTGCTCGAAGGCTACGACCCGCCACTGACAATCCCCGCCGGGACCACTCCTCACCCCTCCTCACCCCCGGAGGCACGGTCCGCTGCGAGCCGGGGCTCGGGACGTCCGTGTCAGACAAGGTCCCGGCGGCGGCCCACGGGTGCCGTGAGCAGGTACAGCGGCGGCAGGAGGGCGGCTGAGCACACCATCCACAGAGTCGCGTGCGTCCCCGCGTACGTGGCGAGCAGGCCGGCGGTGAGGGCCCCGAGGGGCTGGGCGCCCCAGGAGACGAAGCGGACGGTGGCCATGACCCGGGAGAGAAGCGCGGGCGGAGACTCGGTCTGGCGGTGGGTGCGGGTGGTGATCGACCCGATGGCGACGCCGAAGGCGAAGCCGGCATTGCCCAGGGCGAACCAGTACGCGTCGGCGGCGGATGTGGTCAGCGGGGCCAGCAGGGCGGCAGCGCCGCCCGCCAACGCCGTACCGACGAGGCCCCGGGCCGTGCCGAACCGCCGGGTGAGCCGGACCGCCACCGCGGATCCCGCGAGCGCGCCCACTCCGTCCATGGCGAGCACCAGGCCGAGTTGTGCGGGCGTCAGTCCGGCCTCCCGGACCAGGTACAGGGGAGTGAGGGCGACCAGGGCGGCGCAGACGAAGTTCGTGACGGTGGCCCAGAGCATGCAGGGCAGCATCACCGGATGCCTCGTCACATACGTCCAGCCCTCGCGGATCAGCCGGAGGGTGCCGTCGCCGGAGGGCGGAGCGGGACGGCGCTCAGGGAGGGTATGCAGCAGCACGGCGGAGAGCAGGTAGCTGGCCGAGTCCACGAGCAGTGCGCCGACCGGGCCCGCGGCGTGCACGAGGAGGCCGCCCCCGGAAGGCCCTCCGGTCTCGGTGACGGCGTGGGTGCCGGACATCAGGCTGTTGCGGGCGGCGAGCTGCTTGTCCGGGACGATGGCGGGCAGGAAGGTCGAGTTGCCGATGTCGAAGAGCACGGTCGCGGCGCCGGTGACCAGAGCGGCGAGCAACAGGTGCTGGTAGGTGAGCCGGTCGAGCCACCACGCGAGCGGGATCGATCCGACGGCGCTGAACCGTACGAGATCGAGGGTGACTTGGAGGTGCCGGAGCGGGACACGCTGGGCGATCACTCCGGCCGGGAGGCTGAGCAGCAGCCAGGAGATCTGTCCGGCGGCGGCGAGCAGGGCGGCCTGGAACGCGGTGACGTCCAGGACGGTGAGGGCGACCAGGGGCAGGGCGAGGGCGGTGACGGCCGTGCCCGCGCTGCTGACGGTGGCGGCGGCCCAGTAACGCCAGAAGACGGCCGGAGGCGGAGTCGCGTTGTGAGTGCTGTGGAGATCGCGCTCCGGGACCGTCGGCGTCTCGCTCATTCGATGCCCACCCTTCAGTGAGTCTCTTTCGGGAACTTACTCGACCGCAAGCCAGTTCCTATCCGGAACTGACCCCATGGCGCAAGATGGTTCCAAGCCCGGAAGTCGGATCCGCGAGACAGGAGACCCATGGTCAGGTCGGTGCCCGAGCGGGACGCCGCCTGTGCGATCGCGCAGGCGGCGGCGGTGGTCGGCGACTGGTGGAGCCTGCTCCTGGTTCGGGAGGCCGCACGCGGGCACCACCGGTTCGACGTGCTTCAGGAGGAGTTGGGGATCTCCCGGAAGGTGCTGACCGAGCGCCTCGCGCACCTGGTGGAGGCGGAGATCCTGGAGAAGGTGCCGTATCAGCGTGGCCCGGTGCGGTACGAGTACCGGCTGACGGAGAGCGGGCGGGGGCTGCTGCCCGTGCTGGTCTCGATGCAGGACTGGGCGGACCGCTGGCTGCTCGGTGACGGTTCGCTGAGCGGCACGGCCGACGAGGAGAGCGCGGAGGCGCTGCGGGTGGCGGGCCTGGTGGGTGAGCGGCTGCCGACTCTCGAACTGCCGGGGCACCGGGACGGTGACTCGCTGGACCCGGTGGCCGAGGCCGCGGCCACCGTGCTGTTCTGCTACCCGGCGACCGGTCGCCCGGGTCCGTTGCCGGACGGGTGGGCCGACATCCCGGGCGCCATCGGCTGCACGCTGGAGAACCGGTTGTTCCGGGACGCGTACGACGACTTCCGCGCGGCGGGTGCCGAGGTGCGTGGCGTGAGTACGCAACGCCCGGACGAGCAGCGGGTGTTCGCGGTCGAGGAGGGCATCCCCTTCACTCTGCTCTCAGACGTCGACCTGCGCCTCGCCGCCGCTCTGCGCCTCCCGGTTTTCCGTGCCGGGCAGACACTGCGGCTGAAGCGGGCGGTGCTGGTGGTGGACCGCGAACGCGTCGTGCGTCAGGCCCGCTTCCCGGTGACGGACATCCCGGGCGCGGTGCGCGAGGCGCTGGCGGTGGTCCGGCGGGTGGCGGCGGGGAGCTGACGGGCCCCGGGCCCGGTACGGAACCGGGCGCGGGGCGTCAGTGGGTCGTACGTCAGTGATCGGCGGCGGACGAGATGAAAGAGGTTCCGTGGGCATCACCTGGATCTCCACGTTCCGCCGCTGTCCGATCCCCAACAGGTGTTCGAGCTGCTTCCGCATCACCATTCTGCCCCCGAGCGGACGGCGCAGCGTCACCTCTTCCAGGACGAAAGTCAACTACTCGTCGCTAAAGCGACGGGCTTGCACAACGGGCATCACTGGCGGTGATGCTTCGTTTGCGTCCAGCCCCGTCCCGCTGGCGCGGTGGTGGGGCAGGGGCCGTTGACTGGGCCCCGCGTCGCCACAACTCCCACGCACGGGCGCGGATGTTGCGGGAGCTGTTCCGGTCCGCGTGATCAACGAATCCGCATGACCGGCACGCGAACCAGGCCTGGGAGACCCGGTTCGCCCTGTCGATGTGCCCGCACTCGGCGCAAGTGCGCGAGGTGTACGCCGGATCGACGTGCACCACCGGGACCCCCGCCCGGCGGGCCTTGTACGCGATGAACTGCCCCAGCTGGTGAAAGGACCAGCTGGAGTGGGTGGCCCGTTGGGGCTTTCGAAGCCGTACCCTCTCACGAATGCCCGTCAGGTCTTCCAGGGCGATTCCGCGCGAGGTGCGTTCTGCCTCGGCCACCACATGTTTCGCGATCTTGTGGTTGATGTCCTTTGCCCGCCGTGCTTCCTTGCGCCGCCGCTTCTTCAGGCGGCGTTTGGCCGACGGGGTGTTCTTTTTCTGCAGTTTGGTCCGGAGCGTGCGTTCGCGCAGCCGTGTGCGGTTGAGGTCGCGTCCGGCCATGATCTCGCCGTCGCTGGTGGTGGCGATGTTGACGATGCCCAGGTCGATGCCGAGGAAGTCCACCGGATCGGTGTTCGGCGGTGCCTCGGGGATCTCGCAGGTGGCCAGCAGGAACCACATGCCGTCGCGGCACACGAGATCGGACTCGCCCTTGCGGTACAGGGCCAGTGTGGTCAGTTGTTCCGGCGAGGCGGTGAGGGCCACGTCCTTGACCCGGCCCGCCACCGTCCAGATCGAGACCCGCCGCTCGGGAATCTGCCAGGACAGCATCCGGTCGTCGTAGGGCTGCGCGCCCTCGGGCCGGAAGGCGATCGGCTTCTCGGTGGCCCAGCGGTGGCGTTTGGAGCCGGGCCTGCCCAGGATCTGGGCTCTCAGGTTCGCCTTCAGCGTCGCGTATGCGTCGCACACCTTTTTGATTACGTGCTGGGCGGCCTGTGCCCCCAGGTTCCACCGGGCCTTGATCTCGCCGTAGGTGTGCTCCCGCAAGGCGAAGTTGCGCTTCACGTCCTTGTTGAAGGCGACCCGGCTGCACCAGGTGGCAGCCTCGTTGCACGCCTGCAGGGTCGCCTCGAGTGCCGCCGCCTGCACGGGCGTCGGCAGCAGCTTCACCTGCACGATCAACTTCACGATCATCAAAGTTACGCACGTGTACGACTGCCCGCCGTGCGTTCATCACGGTTCACCCGGCCGAGTGAACGCGCCACCGCGTGGACGCAGCGCCGGCTCCCCCGAACACGGAATCGCCCGCTTCGCGGCCGAGCACGCACGAGCGATATCACGGCGCTCCCCGGGCGATCACGAGGATGCGATTCCTCCCAGGGCTGAAGCCCTGGGGTACTGGCCGTATGGCACAGACGCCAACGACACGGCGACGTCGCTCGTGGCCGAACTCGCCGCCAACGCGGTCCGCCACGGCCAGGTCAGGGGACGTGACTTCCGGCTGCGCCTCACCCTCCACGCGGACGATCCCGCACTCCGCATCGAAGCCACCGACGCACGGCCCGACCGCCGTCCTCCCGCCCCCGGCACACTCCGCCCGCCCTCCCCGGACCAGGACTCCGGCCGAGGCCTCCTCCTCGTCGAAGCCCTGTCCACGCACTGGGGAACGGCTGGCGGAGACCCGTACACCAAGACCGTCTGGTGCGAAGTCCCCCTGAGATGACTGTCGGTGGGCCCGGCGGCGGGACGGCTTCCCTACTGCCTGTATCCGCCGAGGAACCGCCCGATCCGCCCGATCGCCGCCTCCAGGTCGTCCGCGTGCGGCAGGGTCAGGATCCGGAAGTGGTCCGGGGTCGGCCAGTTGAAGCCCGTGCCCTGGACGACCTGGATCTTCTCCCGCAGGAGCAGGTCGAGGACGAACTTCTCGTCGTCGTGGATGTCGTGCACCTTGGGGTCGATGCGGGGGAAGGCGTACAGCGCGCCCTTGGGCTTCACGCAGGTCACGCCCGGGATCTCGTTGAGCTTCTCCCAGGCCACGTCCCGTTGCTCCAGCAGCCGCCCGCCCGGCCCGGTGAGGTCGCCGATGGACTGCCGGCCGCCGAGCGCGGCCTGGATGGCGTACTGGGCGGGCGCGTTGGCGCACAGCCGCATGGAGGCCAGCATGGTGAGGCCCTCCAGGTAGTCCTTGGCGTGCTGCCTCGGGCCCGTGACCACCAGCCAGCCGGAGCGGAAGCCCGCCACGCGGTAGGTCTTCGAGAGGCCGCAGAAGGTCAGGACCACCAGGTCGGGGGCGAGCGCGGCGGCCGAGTGGTGCACGGCGTCGTCGTAGAGGATCTGGTCGTAGATCTCGTCGGCGAAGACCATCAGGCCGTGGCGGCGGGCGAGGTCGAGGATGCCCTCGATGATCTCCTTGGGGTAGACCGCGCCCGTGGGGTTGTTCGGGTTGATGATGACCACGGCCTTCGTGCGGTCCGTGATCTTCGACGCCATGTCGTCCAGGTCCGGGTACCAGTCGGCCTGCTCGTCGCAGAGATAGTGGACCGCCTTGCCGCCCGCGAGGGTCGTCACCGCCGTCCAGAGGGGGAAGTCCGGGGCTGGGATGAGGACCTCGTCGCCGTCCTCCAGCAGGGCCTGAACCGCCATCGACACCAGTTCCGACACGCCGTTGCCGAGGAAGACGTCGTCGACGCCGACCTCCAGGCCCAGCGTCTGGTAGCGCTGTGCCACCGCCCGGCGGGCGGACAGGACGCCGCGTGAGTCGGTGTAGCCGTGCGCCTGCGGCAGCATCCGGATCATGTCCTGGACGATCTCCTCCGGCGCCTCGAAGCCGAAGAGCGCGGGATTGCCGGTGTTCAGGCGCAGCACACTGTGACCCGCCTCCTCCAGCGCGTTGGCGTGCTCGATGACCGGGCCGCGGATCTCGTAACAGACCTCGCTGAGCTTGCTCGACTGCCGGAACTCCATGCGCGCGCTTCCCCTCGGGCCGATTGGTGTTGCTTGGTTTTACCAAGTAGCTGCTTGGAAAGTCCAACAACTTGTCTAGACTGCGTCGCATGCCACCTCGCCGAAGCTACGACCAGTACTGTTCCGCCGCCCGCGCGCTCGACCTGGTCGGCGACCGCTGGACCCTGCTGATCGTCCGGGAGCTCCTCGCCGGTCCCCGCCGCTACACCGACCTGCACGCGGACCTGCCCGGCGTCAGCACGGACGTACTCGCCTCGCGGCTGAAGGACATGGAGCGCGACGGCCTCGCCACCCGGCGCCGGCTGCCTCCGCCCGGCGCGGCGAGCGTGTACGAAGTCACGCCTCGTGGGCGGGAGTTGCTGCCAGTGCTGCAGGCGCTGGGGGAGTGGGGGCAGGCGGAACTGGGGGAGCGGCGGCCGACGGACGCGGTCCGGGCACACTGGTTCGCCCTGCCTCTGCTGCGGCAGTTGGACGGGGACGGGCTCGTCGAAGTCCGGCTGGAGGAAGGGTACTTCCATCTCTATGCCGGTGCCGGGGAAGGGCCCGTGTACGGAGACGGACCCGCACCCGGGGAGCCCGACGCCCGGCTGGTCCTGGATACCGCCACGTGTACGGCCATCGGCCGGGGCGAACTGAGCCTGGTCCAGGCAGTCAGGGAGGGCCGGGTCGAGGTGAGCGGCGACGACACGCTCGCCAAGGCGCTGCGCGACACATGACAGAAGGCCCGCACGAAGCGGGCCTTCCGAGTCCGAATGAGGCATATTCATCCTGAATAGCTGCAGGTCAGTAAGGTGTGGACGGCCTGGACGGCGGTGCCGATGCGGCGGGTGGAGCATCTGGCTCGCCGTAGCAACCGGGTCGTCTCCACGGAGAGTTCAGTTCACGCCTTCAAGCGTGGATGAGCCAGGAGGCATGCTCATACGGGACGTCGAGCATCGAAGGATACGGAACCAACGGAGCCCCTCGGCCGCCGGTGTGATGAGTGAGATCACCACGCCAACGACCAGGGGCCCTGCCCTGTCACACTCCCGCCCACCAGGCCGTTTCACCCTTCCGGCACAGGACGAAAGAGGTCCACTGAGCCTCTTTCGTCCTGTGCCGGAGGGTGAAACGGCCTGGCTGATGGGTGCGGTGAGGAGGCAGGGCCTCGTCGTCGGCGTGGTGGTTCCCCTCATCGCACCGGCGCCTGGAGGAGCCACTGCAGTCAATTTTGTGCGCGCAGAGAACACTCGGGCGGCGCTACCAGACAAGCGTCGCCTGTACGGACCCGTAACTTCTACACGTAAGGGGCCTGCCTGCAACTACGGCCCCGCGCGCCGTATCAGAGGAGTGAGTGATGAGTTCTCAGGTGAAGGCATTCGGGTTTGGCATGCCGTGGGAGTCGTTGTACGGGTATAGCCAGGCCACCCAGGTCGGTGACACGGTTTACGTGTCGGGGCAGCTGTCTCATGACCGTCACGGCAACTTCGTGGGTGCCGGCGACTTCGAACTGCAGGTCCGTACCACGCTGGAGAATCTGGACTTGGTGCTGAGGCAGTTCGGAGCCGAGCGCAGCCAGATAGTGGAGACGACGGTTCTGGTGAGGAACCTGCGGGAGAACTTCGACACGACAGCACGCCTTCACGCCGAGTACTTCGGGGAGCACCGGCCCACCAGCACGGTCATGGGAGTCTCCGACTTGGCCCTGCCGGACCAACTCGTGGAGATCGGCGCGCTCGTGCGTCTCGACGTGAAGCCATAGGTGAGAAGGCCGGCCTGATTCCTTCGGCCTCTTTCATCCTGGATAGTTGCAGGTCAGCAGCGTGTGGACAGCTTGGACGATGGTGCTGACGCGGCGGGTGGAGCATCTGGCTCGCCGTAGCAGTCGCCAGGTCTTCAACTGTGCGAAGGCGCGTTCTCCCGGATCTCTCAGCCGGGCGTGGTCGCGGTTGAACTGCTGGTAGTGCTCGGGCTGTTCGCGGTGGTGGTGGTACGGGGTGCCGAATGTGGCGCCAGCACTCTGATACGCGCGGTCCGCGAGGACGAGAATCTCTCTGGTGAGGCAGGCCTGGACGGTGCCGTGAGCCCGGGCCGCGGTCAGGTCGTGGGTGTGGCCCGGCGTGGCCCGGGAGAACCACAGCGGTGTGCCGTCGGGACGGGCGATGACCTGCACGTTCATGCCGTGCCCGCGGTCTTTCATGGAGTAGTGCGGTTCGTCCGAGGCGATGCGGTCGGTGGGGATCAGGGTGCCGTCGACGATGACGAAGTCGCCCTCGCCCAGCCCGGTCAGGGCCTCGTGCAGGCCCGGTGCCCACGTTGCGAAGACCTCCAGGGTCTCGTCGACGTAGCGCCAGGCGGTTGTCTCCGAGACGCCGAACCCGGCCGCGAGCTGGGCGAACGTTTCGTTCTTCCGGAGGTGGGCCGGGACGAGCAGGTCGTGCTTGAAGCAACCGAACCCTCCCCACGGCGAGTTCAGTTCACGCCTTCCAGCGTGGATGAGTCAGGAGACATGCTCGACCAGCTCATACGGGACGTCGAGCATCGAAGGCTACGGAACCAACAGAGCCATCGACCGCCGGTGTGATGAGTCAGATCACCACGCCAACGACCAAGGGCTCCGTCGCGTCACCACCACCGCTGACCAGCCCGTTTCACCCATGCACGGCAGGATGGAAGAGGTTCAGTCCGGTTCGGCTTCAGGTCAGGCGGCGGGCGGCACACCCGGCGGCCGCCCCGAGCCCCGCGTCAGCCGGTACCCGGCGACACCCGCCAGCGCGGCCAGCGCCCCGCCCAGCGCGGTCCACACCCACCGGTCCGACCACCAGCCCGACGCCCAGCCGTCCTCGGGTTCGAGCCCTGCCAGGACCGCCGAGGACTCCTCCTCGTCCCCGGCCCCGGACCTCGTCGCGATCCCCGGCACCAGCGGCTCGGCCAGCGAGCCGTCCACCGCCGCGGATCCGCCGATGTCCTTGGAGTCCACCCGTACTTCGGAGTCGACCGGCAGTCCCAGGTCGGAGGCGGCGACGCCGGTCGCCGTCACGCGGATGTAGTACGTACCCGGCAGCGGGTCGTTCGCCCAGGGCTCCGACCAGGCGCGGACCGTGCGCAGCACGCAGGCCAGTTCCACGGAGGCGGCGTCCGAGGCGGCGGTGCGGGTCTGCGCGCCGTACTGGCATGCCTGGCGGCGGCGCAGACCGTCGTAGACGTCGATCTGCCAGGTCTGCGGGGCGTGGGTCTCCGGCAGCTTCACCTTCGCCGTGACGGTGGGGCGCTGCCCGGTGTCGGCCGGGAACGACCAGTACAGGTAGTCGCCGGTGGAGCCGCTCGCGGTGGCCCGCTGCCCCTGTTCGATCTCCGTCGCGGTACGGAAGGATGTGCCCGCCCGGGTGGGTGCCGACTTCTCCGACGCGTCCTGCGACGGGCTCGGCGAGGAGTCCGCCGCGGCGGGAGCGGCCGCAAGCCCGAGCGTCAGCAGCGCGGCGCTCAACGCACGTATCACTCGCATCAGTTGGTCCTCCAGACCGCGATCCGCCAGCGCGAGAGCCAGCCCCAGACGAGACCGGCCAGGAAGCCGGTGAGGATCAGCGCACCGAGCAGCCACCAGCCGCGGCCGAGGCCGAAGGAGGCCACGTCGCCCGCCTGGCTGGGACCGTCCACGACGTCGACGGTCAGCTCCAGCGGCAGCCCGGGCGTGGTCTTCACACCGGAGGCCGCCGAGAAGGAGTGGGTGACCGCCAGGCACACGGTCTCCGCGGCCGGCTTGTCGCTGTCACTGTCGGTGTCGTCGCGCTCGGGCTCGGGGTATCTGAGGCCCGTCGAGATCACGTCCGTACGGCCGTTGCCCGCCGCCTCGCCGCGCACGATCTCCCGGCCCTTGCCCGTCACGGCCCGCAGCAGCACGCCGTAGGCGGGATTCACGGCCCGGTCCGCCGCCACGCTCACCGAGGCCCGCAGCTCCTGCCCCGGCAGGACCTCCACCCGGTACCAGCGCTGCTGCCCGAACTCCTCCCGGTCGGTGTACAGCCCGGACTTCAGCGTCGGAGCCTCGGAGCACTGGGACGCGCCCTCCATGGCGACCGGCGTCACCACCGGATCGGCCGCCCGGTCCACCAACTGGTTCACCTTGTCGGTGAGTTCGTCCTGGTGCTCCACCGAGGTGTAGGTGCCGCCGGTGGCCTCGGCGATGCAGCTCAGCTGCCTGCTCAGTTTGGCGGTCGGCACCAGGCCCAGCGTGTCGATGGTCAGGCCGATGCCCTTCGCCGCGATCTCGCGGGCCACCTCGCACGGGTCGAGCGGAGCGCAGGTGTCCTCGCCGTCGCTGATCAGCACGATGCGCTTGGAGCCGTCGCCGCCGTCGAGGTCGTCGGCCGCCTTCAGCAGGGCGGGGCCGATCGGCGTCCAGCCCGTCGGGGTGAGTGTGGCGACGGCCGTCTTGGCCTCGGTGCGGTCCAGCGGGCCGACCGGGTAGAGCTGCGCGGTGTCCTTGCAGCCCGTCTTGCGGTCGTCGCCCGGGTAGTCGGCGCCCAGGGTGCGGATGCCGAGTTCGACCTCCTCGGGCGTCGCGTCGAGCACCTCGTTGAACGCCTGCTTCGCTGCGGCCATCCGCGACTGTCCGTCGATGTCCCGCGCCCGCATCGAGCCGCTCACATCGAGGACGAGGTCGACTTTGGGGGCGGCCTGGCCCGTGGGTTCACCGGCGGCCGCTCCGGCCGGGAAGGCTGTCCCGGCCGTCAGCGCGGCGAGCAGGGCACAGACGCCCGCCGCCAGTCGTTTACTTGTGATCATCGGCGGATCTTATGGAGCCGCCGGGCCGTGCTCCAAAACGAGTTTCAGATAAGAGGATTGGGCAGTTCCGCCCAATGGTCCCCGGGCGTCTGCGGCGACAGCCGCATCAGCGTCAGCGCCTTGGTGGGCAGGGGATCCGTACGCAGTGCGGTGAGGTCCGGGGTGGGCGGCAGCTCCCGTACGGCCGTCTCCAGCGCCGCCGCGAGCGCGGGGCCCGACCCCGCCGTCCCGGCCAGCGCGCCCGCCACCAGCGAGCCGAACAGCTTGCGGCGGAGCGTGCGTTCGTCGTCCGTGACCATCCGGGCGGGCAGGTCGGGCACCGCGATGCCGTGCCGGGCCAGACGTGCCGGGCTGACGCGGATGTCGGCCAGGTCGCGGTAGACGAGCCGCAGCGGGTCGCCCTCCGGCGAGAGCACCACGAGGAGGTTCTGGCCGTGTGCCTCCAGGGCCACGCCCAGTTCCAGCAGCCGCAGCCCGACGGTGAGGGCGAGGCGCGCGAAGCCGGCCAGCCAGCCGGGGGAGCGGGGGAGCGCGCTGGTCGCGAGCGCCGCCACCGGCAGGACCCGTTCACCGCTCCCGGCGTAGGTCTGCGGCGACTCCCGCAGCACGGCCGCGAAGTCGGGGGAACCGGCCGCCGCCGCGCCCAGGGTGCGGGTGACGTGCAGCAGGCCGTCGGTGCGCGCCGCCGGGATCTCGGCGAAGTCCGACAGCAGCGCGGACGCGGCCACCGAGGGCAGTGAGATGTCCCGCACCGACGAGGTCAGCCGGGCGCTGAGCGAGGTCTTGACGTGCGGCCCGCCGGGCAGGGCGAGCGTCCGCAGGGACATCAGCGGGTGCCCGGCGCGCAGCTCCTCGCACGTCCGCTTCAGCACATGCGCCGCCTGCCAGGGGTGCACCGGCAGCACCACCCGCGGCCCGTCCCGCAGATCGCCCGGCCAGGTGCCCGTCACCAGGCACTCCTCCGCCCGCACCGGCACCAGACCCAGCTCCACGACCGGCCGGTGCTCGGGCCCGTAGGCGAGCTGCTCGGCCACCGAGAAACCCGGCCGGGACCGGCAGGTGGGGTGGAAGGGATGCCCGTCGACGATCCGCTGCTCCCACTCCCAGTCGTTCTCCGGCCACTCGTCCGTCGCCTGCCCCTCCTGCCCCGCTCGCGACAGCGCCAACGAGGCGACGCTGTGCCCGAGTTCGGCGGCGAAGGAGGCGGAGTGCGGGACGGCGAGGTCCGTCACCAGCCGCGCCGGATCGTCGTACTCGGCCCCGTCCAGCCCCACGACGGTGACATAGCCGCCGGTCGCGTACGGATCCGGCAGCGGGCCGTGCAGCCGGCGGCCGTCGGACAGGGACAGCGTCAGCCCGTCCCGGCCCTGCTCCCTGCGGGCCGCCCAGGGCAGCGGATCATGGGCCAGACCGCGCCACAGACGGGACAGCACGGCAGCCCGGGCGCCGGGCAGCTCTGCCTCGTACCGTGGCAGCAGGCCGGGCCGTGCGGCGGCCAGTTCGTCGGCGACCTCGGCCTCGGCGGTGGGGGAACGGTGCACGGGCGGGCTCCTCGGGTACGAATAGGGCGTCACGGCGCGATGACGACGACCGACATAATGATCATCTCCGCCAGGAAGTCCGGAAGTCCCGGATGGGCTGTGGGGAACGTACAGAACACAGGGAACGCAGAGAAACGAGTGGATCGCGTGGACCTCATGCCCCCGTCCGCCGACGCGTACGCCGCCGTGCCGCTGCTGAACTGCCTGCTGCGGGAGGTGGCCCGGCCTCAGCGGCGGGAGGGCGAGCACCGGGTCTACCGCCTGCCCGGCGGGGACCGTCTGCTGCGGGTGCGCGGGACGCGCCGGCCCGCCGAACCCGAGGTCGAGGGGCCGGACGGCTGGCAGCGTGTCGGCCACACCGAGCTGGTCAAGCTCGTCGCCGAGGAACTGCGCCGGCACACCGGCCTGTCCAACCACGAACTGCCCGCCGAGATGATCGACAGCAGGGAGGCCGTGGCCGCCCTGCTGGAGGCCCGCGACCGCGCGACCCCGCCCGACGACCCCTACCTGCGCTCCGAGCAGTGCCTCCTCACCGGCCACACCCACCACCCGGCCCCCAAGGCGCGCGGCGGCGGCCCGGCCGCGGGCTGGCTGCCGTACGCGCCCGAGGCGTACGCCCGTTTCCCGCTGGTTCTGCTCGGGCTGCGCGAGGACTGCGTCGTCGAGGAGGGCGACACCTCGGCCCTCGACGCCCTCGGCACCGCCCCGCCCGGCTACCGGCTGCTCCCGGCCCACCCCTGGCAGCTCGACCTGGCGAGCGCGGAGCTCGCCGCCGCCTTCGCAGACGGGAGGCTGGTCCGGCTGGGCACGACCGCCTTCGACACCTGGCCGACGGCCGCGATCCGCACGCTCTACGCACCCGAGCGGGACCTCTTCCTGAAGTTCAGCCTGGACGTGCGCATCACCAACGACATCCGCCGGCTGTGGCGCCACGACCTGCTCGCCCTGCGCCGCACCGACGCGGCCGTGTGCGCCGCCTTCGACGACTCCGGCACGCTCGACGGCCCCCCGGCCTGGCTCGGCGACCGCGGCTACCGCACCGCCGGCTTCGCCTTCGAGGCCTTGGCCGTCCTCGTCCGCGACGGCTTCGCCGGCCACCTGGTGCCCGGCGCGACCCCGCTGCTCGCCGCCGGACTCGTCGAGGGCTTCGACGGCAGCCCGCTCGACCGCGCCGCCGACCCCGGGGCGTGGTGGACGGCGTATCTGGCGCGGGTGGTGCCCCCGGCCCTGGAGGCCTTCGCCCGGCACGGCGTCGTCATCGAGGCTCATCTGCAGAACACCGTGATCGCCGTGGACGCCGACGGCATGCCCGTGCAGGCGCTGTACCGGGACGCCGAGGGCGTGAAACTGCTCCCGGACGTCTCCCGCGAGGCCGGCTGGGAGCGGCTGGTGTACTGCCTGGTCGTCAACCACCTCACCGAGATCGCCGGTGCCCTCGTCGAACGCCACCCCGGCTTCGACCCCTGGCCCGCCGCCCGCCGCGAACTCGCCCGCCACGACCTGCCCGAGATCCCCGCCCTGCTCACCTCGCCCACCCTCCCCGCCAAGACGAACCTCCTGCTGCGCTGGACGGGCGCGGACGGCGCCGACGCCCGCTATCTGCCGCTGCCCAACCCGCTCAGGGAAGGAACGTGACCTGGGGGAGCGCCCGTCCGTGCTGTGCGGTGACCGCACCGGCCGCATGGAATGATGGCCGGCGACATGGCGACGGCGGAACGAGGAAGCCGGTGTGAATCCGGCGCGGTCCCGCCACTGTGACCGGCATCGGCCGGGAGCCAGGAGACTCACGCGGTCGCCTCCTCCACGAACCACCGGGGCGGATCTCCCCGGAGAGAGGACAGGTGCGGCATGTCCGCAACCCCGGCCGGAGGGGTTCCGTGCCGCGTCGTCGTCTGCCGGGACTGCTGCTGCGGCACCGGCAAGGTGACCGGCGTCGATCACACGGCACAGACCGAGCGGCTGCGCGAGGCGGCGCCCGTACGGGTCTCCGAGTGCCTCGACGTCTGCGACCAGGCCAACGTCATCGTCGTACAGCCGTCCGCCGCGGGCCGGGCCGCCGGGGCCCGGCCGGTGTGGCTCGGGCTGGTCAACGACCCGGCCGCGACCGAGGACGTCGTCTCCTGGGTCCGCGAGGGCGGCCCCGGTGTCGCGCCCCTGCCCGAGATCCTCGGCCTGTACGCCTTCAGCCCGCTCGCGAAACGGCGCGCGGGCAGCTCCTGACCAGGCCCGGCTCTCAGGACTCCTGTTCCTCGGCCGGCACGCACAGGACCGGGACGTTCGACAGGTGCAGCAGCTTGTGGGGCGTCGAGCCCAGCAGGGCCCCGCGCACCGGGCTCTCGCCCCACGTGCCCACCACGATCACCCTGGCGTCATGGCGTGCCGCGGCGTCGATCAGCGCCTGCGCGGGCCGCTCGTCGATGAGTTCGACCGTGCTGGGCACACCGGCCTCGTCGGCGACCCGGACCGCGTGACCGAGCACGGTGGTGCCGGCCTCGCGGACGGCCTTCTGATGGGCGCCGAACTCCTCGCCCGTGACGCCGGGGGCCGCGGCGCCGTAGACGATCACCAGGGGCTCGCCGTACGCCGCCGCCACCTCGATCGCGACCCGCAGCGCGCGCAGGGCACCCGGGGACTCGTCGTAGCCGAGGACCACCGACATCTTCAGGACTCCTTGCCGTGGACGAGATCGGGGTCGACCGTGCTCGGGCGTTCCGACCAGAACGCGGGGGCCGTCAGCCGCCAGACGACCATGATGATCACGCCCGCGAGGGCGACGCCGATGCCGATGACGAGCGGCGGACCGAGCCCCAACCAGGAGCTGCCGGTGTAGGAGTTGGCCGGGTCGGCCATGTCCTGGACCGACTCCACCAGCAGCCACGCCAGCAGCCCGGCGCCGATCAGCGGGCCGAGGCCGATCAGGAGGAAGTCCCTCACGCTCCTGGTCAGCTCGCGCCGGTAGTAGACCGCGCAGGCGAGGCCGGTGAGCGCGTAGTAGAACGCGATCAGCAGGGAGAGCGCCGTCAGGGAGTCGAAGAGGGCGTTCTCGCTGGCGTGATACAGGACGAGGTACCAGACGATGGCGATGCCGGCGACCCACCAGGTGCTCACGTCCGGGGTGCGGAACCGGGGGCTGATGTGCCCGAAATGCTTCGGCAGGGCGTACCGGCGGGCCATGGACAGTCCGGTGCGGGACGCCGGGATGATCGTCGTCTGCGTGGACGCCAGCGCCGATGTCGACACCGCCAGCAGCACGACCCAGTCCCAGCCGCCCATCGCCTCTTCGGCGAGCAGCGCGAAGATGAACTCCTCCTCGGCGGCGTTCTCGGCGAGGTAGTCCGTGCCCGCGTAGGCGACGACCGCGAAGGCGACGGCGAGGTAGGTCACCAGCAGCAGCACCGTCGACCAGATGGCCGCCTTGCCGGGGGCGGTGGCGGAGTCCTCGGTCTCCTCGGTGAGGTTGACCGCCGACTCCCACCCCCAGTAGATGAACACGCCCAGCAGCAGGGCGCCGGTCAGGGACGCCCCGCCCGCCCCGAAGGGGTCGAGCCAGCTGAACTCCGGATCGATGGCGTCGAGGGTTCCGGTGTCGGCGTAGACGCGGTACAGCGCCACCACGGCGAAGGCGAGCAGGCAGACGACCTGCGCCAGGATGAGGACGTTCTGCACCTTGGCCGATACATCGATGCCGATCACACAGATGGCCGTCATCACCACGATGAGCAGCACGGTGAGCACTTGGCGCACGACGTCGTTGTCCGCCCAGCTGTCCAGGCCCACGGCGAGCAGGAAGAAGGTCACGGCGACATCCGCCAGCGAACCGACGACCAGGACGCCCGTCATCGCGATGGCCCAGCCGCCGAGCCAGCCCGCCCACGGCCCCATGGCCCGGGTGACCCAGGAGAAGGTCGTGCCGCAGTCCTGGTCGACCTTGTTGAGGTAGTAGAACGCCGACGCGATCAGCAGCATCGGCACGAACGAGGCGATCATCACCCCGGGGGCGTAGATGCCCACCAGGGCGACGATCGGGCCGATGACCGCCGCCACCGAGTACGCCGGCGAGGTCGCGTTGAGCCCGATGACCAGCGCGTCGAGGAACCCGATCGCATTGGGCTTCAGGCTCGCGGACGGTGGCGGGCCCGCGTCCGTGATGTCCTTGGCCATGCTCCCTCACTCCCGTTGTGCGTGGATCCATACAACAGGCAGGCGCGAGGCATTTTGGCGATTGACGGCCTTTTAGGAGATTTATGTCGCTTTGCGGCTCCGCACCAGCAGACGCAGGAAGTACGGAGTGCCGATCACCGCCGTCATCAGTCCGGCGCCCAGCTGGGCCGGGGCGATGACGGTCCGTCCGAGCAGATCCGCCGTACAGACGAGCGCGGCGCCGAGCAGGACGGCGACCGGCACCACCCGTACATGCCGCCGACCCACGAGGGCACGCGCCGCGTGCGGCGCCACGAGACCCACGAAGCCGATGGTCCCGGCCGAGGCGACGGCCGTCGCGGCGAGCAGGACGCTCACCACCAGGAAGCCGAGCCTGGCCCGGGGCAGCCCGAGGCCGAGCAGCCGTGGGGTGTCCTCGTCCAGGGAGACGAGATCCAGCTCGGTGCGGCGCGCGACCGCGACGGCCAGGCCCAGTGCCAGCACGAGCGCGACGGGCACGACGTCCGGCATGGTCCGCCCGTACGTCGAACCGGACAGCCAGGTCAGCGCCTTCGTGGCGTTGAACGGGTCGGTGAGCACGATGAGCAGACTGATCAGGGCCGTGGAGCCGGCGGCCATGCCGATCCCGACGAGGACCAGCCGGTTCTGCCGGTAGCCGCCCCGGGCCGCGAGCCCGAAGACGATGGCGGAGGACAGCGCGGCGCCCCCGAACGCGGCACCCGCGAGGCCCCACGAACCGGCGGTGGGCACGGTCGTCACCAGCAGCACGGCGCCCAGCGCGCCGCCGCCGGAGACACCCAGAACCCCCGGCTCCGCCAGCGGGTTGCGGGTCACGGCCTGCACGAGCGTCCCGGCCAGGGCGAGCGCGGCGCCCGCGCACAGGGCCGCGAGCACCCGCGGCACCCGGGTGTCCAGCACGAAGGAGACGGCCTGACCGGCCCGCCCCTGCGCCCAGTTCGCGACATCGCCGAGCAGGAGCTTGCTGTCGCCGAGCAGGACACCGGCCAGCGTGACACCCACGACCACGGCGGCCAGGGCGCCCACCGTGACCAGGAACGCCGTCCGGCTGGGGATGCGCAGCCGGTCCGGCGCGTCGGCCCCGGCCGTGTCCCGCAGCCGCAGGGCGGTCACCACCAGGAACACGGCACCGACCAGGCTGGTGACGATGCCGGTGGGCACGGCGACCGCCCGGTCCGCCGGGACCAGGGCCCGCAGCAGCACGTCCGACCCGAGCACCAGCGCGGCACCGGTCAGCCCGGCCACCGGCAGGGCCGCGCGGGAGCGCACGAAGCCCCGGAACCGGCGGGCGAGCGGACGCACCAGGGCGGGGGCGCAGAGCCCGACGTACCCGATGGGCCCGGCCAGCGTCACGGCCGCCGCCGACAGCAGCGCCGCCAGCACCACCACTGTGACGCGGGTGGCGTGGACCGGGACGCCAAGACCGCGCGCCGCGTCGTCCCCGAGGGCGAGCGCGTCGACCCGCCGCGCGACCAGCAGCAGCCCGGCGAGTCCCACCAGGGCGACGGGGAGCATCTGCACGACGCCGTCGAAGCCGTTCTGGCCGATGCTCCCCTGGTTCCACTGGTAGAGGCCCTCCGTCTCCTGCGGGAACAGCAGGAGCAGCCCCTCCGTCACGGAGTTCAGGCCCAGCGCCAGCGCCGTGCCGGCCAGGACCAGCCGTACGGTGCCCGTGCCGAGCCCCGACAGGGCGAGCACCACGGCCGCCGCCACCAGCCCGCCCGCGAAGGCGACGCCCGAGGACGCCAGCAGGGGCAGGGAGAGGCCGGTCGCGCCGACCAGCGCGAGCGCCAGATACGAACCGGCGTTCACCGCGAGGGTGTCGGGCGAGGCGAGCACATTGCGGCTGACGGCCTGGAGGACGGCGCCCGCGATGCCGAGGACGACGCCGACCAGGACGCCGGCGGCCATCCGCGGCAGCCGGGAGGCGATGACCACGGACGCGTCGCCCGGATCGGCCTGCCCGGTCAGGGCCTTGAAAACCTGCGCCGGTCCGACGGCGGCGGTGCCCTGGGTGATGTCGACGACCGCGAGAGCGGCGACGAGGAGGACGAGCCCGGCCGTCACCGCGGCCGCGCCCGTACGGGACGCTGCCGCCGGCGGGCGGGTGGTGCTGGGGGGTGCTTCGGTGACGGCCATGGCTCCGGTGCTTCTGCTTCGTCCGAGCGGCTGTTTCGCCGGCTGCTACTTCGTCAGCTCGCCGACGAGGGCGTCGATGTACGCCTCCATCGACTCGGGGCCGCCGAACATCCAGATGCCGTCGGGCAGCCGGTGCACCTGGTCCGCCTTGACGAACGGCAGGGACGTCCACACGGCGTTCTTCCTCAGCTGGCCGGAGAACGGGTTGCTGGTCTTGTCCTCGTCGTTGCCGATGTAGGCGAACCGCACGTCCTTCGGCAGGGCGGTGAGGCCCTCGACGTCGGTGGTGCCGAGGCCGTAGGCCGAGTCGCCCTTGACCTTCCAGGCGTTCTTCAGACCGAGCTGCTTGTTGACCGACCCGATGAGGGAGCCGTCGGTGTACGGGCGCAGGGAGACCTGGTTGGCGTTGACGTAGCCGTCGGCGAAGGCGATGTCGGAGCCGTCGAGCTTGGCGTCGGCGAGGGCCTTCTTGCCCTCGGCGACCTTCGCGTCGAAGCTCTTGCGGGCCGCCTCGGCCTTGTCGGTGGTGCCGGTCGCCTTGGCGATCAGGTCCAGGTTGGTGAACATCTGCCCGATCTGGTCGGACGCGTCGGCGGACTTGATCTCCAGCACCGGGGCGATCTTCTTCAGCTGCTTCACGGCCGCGTCCGGCAGGTCGGAGCTGGCCACGATGAGATCGGGGGAGAGCGAGGCGACGGTGTCCATGCTGGGCTCGCCGCGGGTGCCGATGTCCTTGGGCTCGTTCTTCAGCGGGACGGCGGTGTCCCAGGTCTTGTAGCCCTTGACGTCGGCGACGCCGACGGGGTCGACGCCGAGGGTGATGAGACTCTCGACCTCGTTCCACTCGGTGGCGACGACCTTCTTCGCCGGGCCGTCCAGCTTGACCTTCGCGCCCGTGGAGTCGGTGAGGTTGATGGCCTCGGAGGTCTTCTTCGAGGAGCTGTCGGCGGCCGGCTCGGTGGTGCCGCAGGCGGCGAGGGTGAGCGCCGCGGCGGTGGTGGTGGCCGCGGTGAGCAGGATGCGTCTCATGAGGTGGTGCCGAGCCTTTCGCTTCGGGTGTTGCGGGTGTGGTGCCGGCCGATCGGACGGGTCCGCAGTCGGCCGGTGTGGGGGTCTGTGTCGACGTCGATCCGGATGCCGTAGACGGCGGTCAGCCGCTCCGGGGTCAGGACCTCCTCGGGCCGGCCCTCGGCGACGATCCGGCCCGCTTCGAGCAGCGTGATCCGGTCGGCGATGGCCGCCGCCTGGTCGAGGTCGTGCAGCACGACCCCGACGGCGATCCCGTGGTCGTCCGCCAGATCGCGGACGAGGTCGAGTAGTTCGATCTGGTAGCGCAGGTCGAGATAGGTCGTCGGCTCGTCCAGCAGCAGCACACCGGTCTCCTGGGCGAGACAGCTCGCGAGCCAGACCCGCTGCAACTGCCCGCCGGAGAGGTGGTCGGCGCCGCGCTCGGCGAGGTCGGTGACCCCGGTCAGCGACAGCGCCCGCTCGACCGCGGCCGACGCGTCCGGGTCGGGGCGGCCGAAGCGGCCCCGGTAGGGGTAGCGGCCGAACTCGACGAGGTCCCGCACGGTCAGCCCGCTGGGCGTGGGCCGCCCCTGGGTCAGCAGGGCCACGTACCGCGCGAACTCCCGGGCGGTCAGGGCGAGGCCGTCGGTCGTGTCGTCGATCCTGAGCGCGGCCTCGCGGGCCCGCTGCAGCCGGGCGATCGTCCGCAGCAGCGTCGACTTCCCGCTGCCGTTGGGGCCGACCAGGACGGTCACCTCACCGGGCCGGAGCGCGATCGCCGCGTCGTGCACGACATCCACGCCGTCGTACGACACGGTCACGCCCGTGGCCGAAAGTTGATGCCCGCGCAGACGCTGTCCGCCGGCCGTTTCTTCACCAGATCTCACGCGGCGAAGGTTAGCCTAACCTAAGTGCAGGTCGGGAGGGGGGTGCCTGAACCGTGACCTCAGCCCGTCGGCCACGAGGCCGGATTCCACACCCCCGAGCGGCGGCGACGCGGCCACGTACCTTCGAGCCGTCTGCCGGCTGACGAGACCTGCCCCGGCTGATGCGGTGTCACCGCGCGGGCCCTCACTTCCCTCCACGGAAGGTGTTGCGGTACGCGCGCGGTGACACGCCCAGCGCTTCACGGAAGTGCTGGCGCATCGCGGTACCCGTCCCGAAGCCTGCCTCGGCCGCGATGCGGTCCACAGGGTCGTCCGTGCGTTCCAGCAGCCTGCGAGCGAGCTGCAGGCGCTGCTGACCGAGCCACTGCATCGGAGGCATCCCGGTCTCCTTGTGAAACCTGCGAGTCAGCGTGCGTACGCTCGTCGCTGCCCGGCAGGCCAGAGCCTCCAGAGTGAGGGGCTCTCCGAGATGTTCCAGAGCCCAGACACGGGCCGCGGCAATGGAGCTGTCCCCGGCTTCCGGCACCGGACGGTCGATGTACTGGGCCTGGCCGCCTTCACGGTGCGGAGGCACCACCGTGCCGCGGGCGACGGTGTTGGCGATGTCGGCGCCGTGGTCGCTGCGGATCATGTGCAGGCACAAGTCGATGCCGGCGGCGACACCCGCGGACGTCAGAACGCGGCGGTCGTCAGTGTAGAGAACATCGGGGTCCACCTCGATCTCCGGGTACAGGGCTGCGAGTTCCGGACAGGACTTCCAGTGCGTCGTCGCCCGGCGACCCGCGAGCAGACCGGCCGCCGCCAGCACGAACGACCCGGTGCAGATGGAAGCCAGACGTGCTGATTCCGGCACTTCCTCAAGTGCCGCTCGTACCGGCGGACTCAGCTGACCGCGCCGCTGGGGGCCGTAATCCTCGACAGCGGCAGGCACGATGACCGTGTCCGCCTGGCGCAGCGCCCGCGGCCCCAGCGGCACGTTGACGGTGAAGTCGGCTTCCGTGGATATCTCACCGGGCTCCACCGCGCAGGTCACCACCGAATACAACGGTCGGCCGGCGTCATCCGCCGCGGTCCCGAACAGCCGGTGCACGATCCCCAGCTCCATGGGCAGCAGCCCAGGCCGCACCAGGACAGCGACTGTGAGCACCCCTTCATCACTTACCGTCATGGCCAGATTCTTTCACTACATGTCCAAGCGGCCAGTGGTTCCGGGCACTCGTCTCACTCAAGGATGACGACATGCATGACACAACCGGCCATCACACCAAGGAATCCGGGCGCCGCGCCTGGTGGGTAGCCGCCGTCGCCGGAGTGGCGATCATCGTCGCCGGCGCCTTCTCCACCATGCCGGGCATTCTGCAAGATCCCCTGCGCCAGGAGTTCCACTGGTCCCGGGGCTCCATCGGCCTGGCCGCCTCGGTCAACATGGTCCTCTACGGCCTGACGGCCCCCTACGCCGCCGCCCTGATGGACCGGTTCGGCATCCGCCGAGTCGTCATTGCCGCCCTCGGGACCGTAGCCGCCGGAGCAGCGCTCACCACCGTGATGAACGCCGCCTGGCAGTTCACTCTCTTCTGGGGCTTCCTCGTCGGCCTGGGCACCGGTTCACTGTCGATGACCCTGGGCACCACCGTCACCAACCGCTGGTTCACCACCCACCGCGGCCTGGTGACCGGCATCCTCTCCTCCGGAAGCGTCCTCGGCCAGATGGTCTTCCTGCCCGCACTCGCGTGGATCATCGCCCGATACGACTGGCGCCCCGCCCTCGTCAGCCTCGCCGCAGCCGCGCTGGCGATCACTCCACTGATCTACCTCATCCTGCGCGACCACCCCGCCGACCGAGGACAACGCCCCTACGGCAGCGACACCTTCATCCCGCGGCCTGAGCCCGTCCCCGGCGCCGCCCGCCGCACCCTGACCGTGCTGCGCCACGCCGCACGGACCTTCCCCTTCTGGATGCTCGCCGGCACCTTCGCCATCTGCGGCGCATCCACCAACGGCATCATGTGGACCCACTTCACCCCGGCCGCCCACGACCACGGCATGCCGGTCACCACAGCCTCAACCCTGCTGGCATTCATCGGCGTCTTCAACGTGGTCGGCACGATCGCCTCCGGATGGCTCACCGACCGCATGGACGCCCGTCGGCTCCTCGCCGTCTGCTTCCTCCTACGGGGCCTGCTGCTGGTCGGCCTGCCGCTGACGATGGCCGCCACCGTCAACGCGCCCATGGTGGTCTTCGTAGTCGCCTTCGGCCTGCTCGACCTGGCGACCGTGCCACCGGTCATCGCCCTGTGCCGGACCTTCTACGGGGAAGACAGCGCCATCGTCTTCGGCTGGACCAACGCAGCACACCAGATCGGCGCCGCATCGGCATCCTTCCTCGGAGGCGTCACCCGCGACACATTCGGCAGCTACAACCCGGTCTGGCTCGCTCTGGGTGCCGCCTGCGCGGCCGCAGCCCTGCTGTCCACGGTCATCCGTCACCACCCCACCGCTTCGAACGAGGCCGACCAGAAGGTATACGCAACATCGGCAACGCGGAGCGACCGGTGAACGAGGTGTGAGGAAGCACGCCGCTTGGCCAACTCCTCGGCCAGTCGCGCAACAGCTGTTCCCGCTCGTCACGCGAGGCGAGGTGCCGCACCGAGGGCCGTCGATACTTGAAGGGCATCTCGTCGGCCAACCGGGTCGAGGGCAACCAGGTGGGGTGTCCAAGGTGGTGCGCGCCGTCGTTGAGCGCGAGCAATGGACGGCTTCCACGTGCTGCGGCACACCTGCACCTCGATCACGCATGGTTACTATGCTCACTTCATGCCGGAGGCCGGAGGCCGGAGGTAAGGTCCCGTTCTCCCGGATTGCGCCGCGTTGGAGCTTGCCGTGAAATGTAAGGTAATCGAGTAGTGGGACCTTTGAAGATGCTGAGAGAGGTCACCGCCACCCGCTACGTCGCACCCCTGCACTCCGGCGGCTCCGTCCCCGGCGTCGTCGAGGCCGACGACCTCGGCACGTACGTCGTGAAGTTCACCGGCTCCGCGCAGGGCCGCAAGGCGCTGGTCGCCGAGGTGATCGTGGGCGAACTGGCCCGTGCCCTCGGGCTGCGGTTCCCGGAACTGGTCCTCGTCCACTTCGACCCGGAGGTCGCCGACGCCGAGCCCCACCAGGAGGTGCGGGAGCTGCACGCGGCCAGCGCGGGCGTCAATCTCGGCATGGACTACCTGCCGGGCGCCCGGGACTTCACGCCGGAGGTCGCCCGGGTCTTCCCGGTCGACCCCCTGGAAGCGGGCAGGATCGTCTGGCTGGACGCCCTGACCGTGAACGTCGACCGCACGGTCCACAGTTCCAACCTGATGGTCTGGCCCACCCTGGGCGTCGCACCCCCGCGCCTGTGGCTGATCGACCACGGCGCCGCCCTCGTCTTCCACCATCGCTGGGACGCCGCCGACCCGGCCAAGGCCTACGACTTCCGGCACCACGCCCTCGGCCACTACGGGCCCGATGTGCGGGCCGCCGACACCGAGCTGGCTCCCCGGGTGACCGAGGATCTGCTGCGCGGCATCCTCGCGGAGGTCCCCGACGCCTGGCTCGCGGACGAGCCCGGGTTCGACACCCCGGACGAGGCACGCGAGGCGTATGCGACGTACCTCCACGCGCGCGTGCGGTCCTCCGAGGCCTGGCTGCCCACCGGCTTCCCCACCCCGGAGGAACGCGCCGCCGAGGAGGACGCCCGGGCGGCGAGAACCCGGCAAGGACGACCCGCGTGGCTCAAGCAGGTCCCCGACCTGCACGGCAAACCCGCGGCCCAACAGGATTGGTCGGTGCACCTCGGATGAGTGGCCGTGTGGAGATCGAGTACTGCACCCAGTGCCGCTGGCTGCCCCGGGCGGCATGGCTGGCGCAGGAGTTGCTCACGACCTTCGAGGCGGAGCTGACGGAGCTGGCGCTGAAGCCGGGCAAGGGCGGCGTGTTCGTCGTCCGCGTCGGCGACGAGGTCGTCTGGGACCGGCGCGAGCAGGGCTTCCCCGAACCGACCGCCGTGAAGAAGGCCGTACGCGACCGAGTGGCCCCGGGAAAGACCCTGGGCCACTCGGAGCGGTGATTGTTCGGCCGCTGACTGTTCAGCCCTTGAGCTGCTCGTACGCGGGCAGCGTGAGGAAGTCGGCGTAGTCCTCGTCGAGGGAGACGGTCAGCAGCAGGTCGTGTGCCTGCTGCCAGTTGCCGGCCGCGAAGGCCTCGTCGCCGTTCTCGGCGCGGATGTTCGCGAGTTCCTCGGCGGCGACCTTGCGGGCCAGCTCGGCGGTGACCTGCTCGCCGTTGTCGAGGACGACCTCCGCGTTGATCCACTGCCAGATCTGCGAGCGGGAGATCTCGGCGGTGGCCGCGTCCTCCATCAGGTTGAAGATGGCGACCGCGCCGAGCCCGCGCAGCCAGGCCTCGATGTAACGGATGCCGACCTGCACGGCGTTGACCAGACCCGCGTACGAGGGCTTGGCGTCGAGCGAGTCCACGGCGATCAGGTCGGCCGCCTTGACATCGACGTCCTCGCGCAGCCGGTCCTTCTGGTTGGGCTTCTCGCCGAGAACCTTGTCGAAGGACTCCATGGCGATCGGCACCAGGTCGGGGTGGGCGACCCAGGAGCCGTCGAAGCCGTCCCCGGCCTCGCGGTCCTTGTCGGCGCGGACCTTCTCGAAGGCGACCTTGTTGACCTCGGCGTCCCGGCGGGACGGGATGAAAGCCGCCATGCCGCCGATGGCGTGCGCGCCGCGCTTGTGGCAGGTGCGGACGAGGAGTTCGGTGTAGGCGCGCATGAACGGGGCCGTCATCGTGACCGCGTTGCGGTCCGGCAGGACGAACTTGGCGCCGCCGTCCCGGAAGTTCTTGACGATGGAGAACAGGTAGTCCCAGCGGCCCGCGTTCAGCCCGGAGGCGTGGTCGCGCAGCTCGTAGAGGATCTCCTCCATCTCGTACGCGGCCGTGATCGTCTCGATCAGGACGGTCGCGCGGACGGTGCCCTGCGGGATGCCGACGTACTCCTGTGCGAAGACGAAGACCTCGTTCCAGAGACGGGCCTCCAGGTGCGACTCCGTCTTCGGGAGGTAGAAGTACGGGCCCTTGCCGAGGCCCAGCAGGCGCTTGGCGTTGTGGAAGAAGTACAGGCCGAAGTCGACCAGCGCGCCGGGCACCGGGGTGCCGTCCGCGTCGACGAGGTGACGCTCGTTCAGGTGCCAGCCGCGCGGGCGCATGACGACCGTGGCGAGTTCCTCGTTCGCCTTCAGGGCGTACGACTTGCCGGACCTCTCGTCCGTGAAGTCGATGTTCCGGGTGTAGGCGTCGCTCAGGTTGAGCTGGCCGAGGACCACGTTCTCCCAGGTGGGCGCCGAGGCGTCCTCGAAGTCCGCGAGCCACACCCTGGCGCCCGAGTTGAGGGCGTTGATGGTCATCTTGCGGTCGGTGGGGCCGGTGATCTCGACCCGGCGGTCGTTCAGCGCGTCGGGGGCCGGGGCGACCTTCCAGGAGTCGTCGGCGCGGATCGCGGCGGTCTCCGGAAGGAAGTCGAGGGTGGAGGTGCGGGCGATCTCGGCGCGGCGCTCGGCGCGGCGGGCGAGGAGTTCGTCACGCCGGGGCGTGAACCGCCGGTGCAGCTCGGCCACGAAGGCCAGCGCCGCTTCGGTGAGGACCTCCTCCTGCCGGGGCAGGGGCTCGGCGTCGACGATGGCCAGCGGTGACGGCGCTGGTGCGGACATGAACGGTCACTTCCTTCAGCGAGCTGTGAAGACGAGGCGGCGGTTCGGCACCGGGTGCCAGTCTTCCCGGATACGGCGTTTCGGCGCCCACGGAGCCCTCGGGCGCTTCTGAAGTGTGGATACTAGTTTCCTCATAGTGGAAGTTCAATCGTGTGTTGACGTCGAGACTCTTTGGATCGAGGAAAGGTGGCGCTCCGTGCCACCCCGCTCACTCAAGGTGCGCCAGATCGGACTCGGTGTCGATGTCGAAGGGTCGGGCCACGTCCCCGCACTCGACGAGCGCGATCGCCGGCTCGTGTTCCTTCAGATAGGCGCGTGCCCCCCGGTCCCCGGTGGCAGTCGCGGCGATGCCCGCCCAGTGGGCGGCCCCGAACAGCACCGGATGGCCCCGCACCCCGGAGTACGCGGCCGACACCAGCGACTCCTCGCCCTTGTGTGCCCCGAGGACCCGGGCCACCGCCTCCGCGCCGATGCCGGGCTGGTCGACGAGCGAGACCAGGGCGGCCCGGGCGCCCGTACCGGCGAGCGAGTCGAGCCCGGCCCGCAGGGACGTCCCCATGCCCTGCTCCCAGTCGGGGTTGTCGACGAGGACGCAGTCCGGCAGGGCGGCGCGTTCGCGCACCTCTTCGGACCGGGCGCCCAGTACGACGTGGATCCGGGTGCAACCGCCCTCCCGCAGCACGCGCACCGCGTGCTCCACCAGCGGCCGCCCCCGATGGGGGAGCAGCGCCTTGGGCCGCCCTCCGAGGCGTCGCCCGCCCCCGGCGGCGAGCAGGAGCCCGGCAACCTCCCGGGCCTCTTCCGGCGTCTTCCGTGTCGTCATGGATCCTGCATACCGCACGATCCGGGGCCGAGAAGTAACGCAGCGGAGCAAGTCGATGACGCATTGGACTGGCGCCTGGTGGGCCCCGTCGTTTAATCTCGCCCGCACCGACCGTCCGGGTGTCCGATCGCTGCCCGGTGTGGGGGACTTCGCGTCGGATTGGCACGCGCACGACGAGGTGCGAGGGGGAGGACTGTGTTGCGGAGCGTGGAGCAGAAGCGGCAGGGGCCTGTGACCAGCGGCGACGAGGACCCGCGCGTGACGGAGCTGCGCTCCGCCGTGTCGGGGCTGCGCCGCCGGCTCGCCGCCCATCCCGGCGATTTCGCCGACCGGACCATCGCCGAGGAGGAACTGGCCGCGCTGGACGCGATGGCCGTCGCCGGCATCCCCGAGATCCCGCGGCTGCGCCGCTGCTTGCTGCTGATCGCCGGTGCGATCGGCTCGGTGAGCGCGCTGTCCCCAGGCCTCTCCGAGGTCCGCCGGGCCGTGGACCTCTTCGGAGGGCCGGTGCGCGGGGAGGGCTAGGGTCTGTCGTTTGGATCACGGCGCAGGGAATCGGCAGCACTTCTTCGACGCCGGTGAGCGGGGCCTGGTGCGTGCAGCTGCACGGCGGAGGAGGGAGTCGACGCGATGGGGGCCCCGCCCGCGCGAGCGAAGCCGAGCGTGGGGGAGTCGGCGACCGACGAGAACGCGGCAGATGTGCGTGCCAGGCCCCGCTCACCGGCGTGATCCAAACGACAGGCCCTAGGACACCGCGCCCGCGCCGAACGTCAGGCGGGGCTCTGGTTGGCCAGGGCCTCCGACAGTTCCGCGGCGACCTGCTGGAGCACCGGCACGATCTTGTCCGTCGCCGCCTCCGTGACCCGGCCGGCCGGGCCGGAGATGGAGATGGCCGCTGCGGTGGGGGAGTCGGGCACCGAGACCGCCAGGCAGCGGACCCCGATCTCCTGCTCGTTGTCGTCGATCGCGTAGCCCTGCCGGCGTACTTCCTCCAGCGCGGCGATGAACCCGTCCGGCGTCGTGATCGTCTTCTCCGTCGCGGCGGGCATGCCCGTGCGGTGGAGCAGGGCGCGCACCTCTTCCGCCGGGAAGCCCGCGAGCAGAGCCTTGCCCACGCCCGTGGAGTGCGGCAGGACGCGCCGGCCGACCTCCGTGAACATGCGCATCGAGTGCTTCGACGGCACCTGTGCCACGTACACGATCTCGTCCCCGTCCAGCAGCGCCATGTTCGCCGTCTCGCCGGTCTCCTCGACCAGCCGGGCGAGGTAGGGCCGTGCCCAGGTGCCCAGCAGCCGGGCAGCCGACTCGCCGAGACGGATCAGGCGCGGGCCGAGCGCGTACCGCCGGTTCGGCTGCTGACGGACGTAGCCGCAGGCCACCAGGGTGCGCATCAGGCGGTGGATGGTCGGAAGCGGCAGCCCGCTGCTCGCGGACAGCTCGCTCAGGCCGACCTCGCCACCCGCGTCCGCCATCCGTTCGAGCAGGTCGAAGGCGCGCTCCAGGGACTGTACGCCGCCGTTGGCGGAGGACCGGGCGGAGTCGGTGGTGCTGGCGCTGGACGTCGGCACGGCGCGTTCCTTTCGGGACTGGCGGCGGAAGAGCAGAAGCCTACCCGGCAGTCGGTTGACTCCCTGCTCGTACGTAGCTACGTTCTGCGTGCTGGAAGTTTAATTCCGCTTTGTGGAAACGTCCAGGAGTGGCCACGTGAAAGGCGCCTGAATCCAGTGTGCCCTTGACTGGCACAGGAGAGGGAGTGAAACTCCTTCAACAGAAAGTTGAATTCCGGTAGGTGGAAGTAACAGGTGGAAGTAAGGGGTTCGGGTGTCCGACGCTGAACTGGTGCTCCGCTCGACGCGTGTCATCACTCCCGAGGGGACGCGCGCCGCCTCGGTCGCCGTCGCCGGCGGCACGATCACGGCCGTCCTCCCGTACGACGCGCCCGTACCGGAGGGCGCCCGCCTGGAGGACCTGGGCGACCACGTCCTGCTGCCCGGCCTGGTCGACACCCACGTCCATGTGAACGACCCCGGCCGCACCGAGTGGGAGGGCTTCTGGACCGCCACCCGCGCCGCGGCGGCCGGCGGCATCACGACCCTCGTCGACATGCCCCTCAACTCCCTCCCGCCGACCACGACCGTCGCGCACCTCCGTACGAAGCAGCGGGTCGCCGCCGACAAGGCGCACATCGACGTCGGCTTCTGGGGTGGCGCCCTGCCCGACAACGTCAAGGACCTGCGCCCGCTGCACGAGGCCGGAGTCTTCGGCTTCAAGGCGTTCCTGTCGCCGTCCGGCGTCGACGAGTTCCCGCACCTCGACCGGGACCCGCTCGCCCGCTCCATGGCCGAGATCGCCGCCCTCGACGGACTGCTCATCGTGCACGCCGAGGACCCCCACCTCCTCGCCTCCGCCCCGCAGCGGCCCGGCCCTCGGTACGCCGACTTCCTCGCCTCCCGCCCCCGGGACGCCGAGGACACCGCCATCGCCCAGCTCATCCGCGAGGCGAAGGCCCTCCACGCGCGCGTGCACATCCTGCACCTGTCCTCCAGCGACGCCCTGCCCATGATCGCCGAGGCGAAGGCGGAGGGCGTCCGCATCACCGTGGAGACGTGCCCCCACTACCTCACGCTCATCGCCGAGGAAGTCCCCGACGGCGCCAGCGAGTTCAAGTGCTGCCCGCCGATCCGCGAGTCCGCCAACCAGGACCTGCTCTGGCAGGCGCTGGCCGACGGCACCATCGACTGCGTCGTCACCGACCACTCCCCGTCCACCGCCGACCTCAAGACGGACGACTTCGCGACGGCGTGGGGCGGCATCTCCGGACTCCAGCTGAGCCTCGCGGCGGTCTGGACAGCGGCCCGCGAGCGCGGTCACGGCCTGGAGGACGTGGTCCGCTGGATGTCCACGCGGACCTCCGAGCTGGTCGGGCTCGACACCCGCAAGGGCGCCATCGCGGCGGGCCGCGACGCCGACTTCGCCGTCCTGGCGCCCGACGAGACCTTCACCGTCGACCCGGCGGCCCTCCAGCACCGCAATCACGTCACGGCGTACGCGGGCAAGACCCTGTACGGCGTCGTGAAGTCCACCTGGCTGCGCGGACAGCGCATCGTCGCGGACGGCGAGTTCACCGAACCGAAGGGGCGGCTCCTCACCCGAACCGACTGAATCCCAGCCCAGACCTCGAAAGGCAGATCTGATCACCGTGACGGCGATTCCCAGCTTCACCGGCGACGCGAACCCCTACGGAGGCGGCGACCCGTACGCGGACTACCGCACCGCCGACTTCCCCTTCACCCAGTACGCCGACCTCGCCGACCGGCGCCTCGGAGCCGGTGTCATCGCCGCCAACGACGAGTTCTTCGCCCAGCGCGAGAACCTGCTGGTGCCCGGGCCCGCCGAGTTCGACCCCGAGCACTTCGGGCACAAGGGCAAGATCATGGACGGCTGGGAGACGCGGCGGCGGCGCGGTGCCTCCGCCGGGCACCCGTGGCCGGCCGCCGAGGATCACGACTGGGCTCTGGTGCGTCTCGGCGCGCCCGGGGTGATCCGCGGGATCGTCGTCGACACGGCCCACTTCCGCGGCAACTACCCGCAGGCGGTGTCCGTCGAGGGCACCTCCGTGCCGGGTTCCCCGTCGCCGGAGGAACTCCTCGGGGACGACGTGAAGTGGACGACCCTCATCCCGCGCACCCCGGTCGGCGGCCACGCGGCGAACGGTTTCTCCGTCGCGGCCGAGCAGCGCTTCACCCACCTGCGGGTGAACCAGCACCCCGACGGCGGCATCGCCCGCCTGCGCGTGCACGGCGAGGTCGTCCCGGACCCCGAGTGGCTGGAGACGCTCGGCACCGTCGACGTCGTCGCCCTGGAGAACGGCGGCCGGGCGGAGGACGCCTCCAACCTCTTCTACTCGCCCGCCTCCAACACCATCCAGCCGGGCCGCTCCCGCAAGATGGACGACGGCTGGGAGACCCGGCGCCGCCGCGACCAGGGCAACGACTGGATCCGCTATCGGCTGGCCGCCCAGGCGCGGATCCGCGCCCTGGAGATCGACACCGCCTACCTCAAGGGCAACAGCGCCGGCTGGGCGTCCGTGTCGGTCAGGGACGGCGAGGACGGGGAGTGGCGCGAGATCCTGCCCCGCACCCGCCTCCAGCCCGACACCAACCACCGCTTCGTCCTCCCGGAGCCGGCCGTCGGCACGCACGCGCGCGTGGACATCTTCCCGGACGGCGGCATCTCCCGGCTGCGCCTGTTCGGCTCCCTGACGGAAGACGGCGCCCGGCGTCTCGCGGCGCGTCACCAGGAGCTGGGCGGCTGAGCCGACGCCGGCCCATGGGGCGCACCGGCCTGACAGCACCGGTGCGCCCCATGCACATCACGTGCGCCCCATGCACATCACGTGCGCTCCATGTACGTCACGTGCGCCCTGAGAGCCTCACGCCGCGTGCCCGCCGTCCACCGCGAACTCCGCACCGGTCACATACGTCGCCCCCGCGAGGTAGGCGACCATCGACGCCACCTCGTCCGCCGTCCCGAACCGCCCCAGCGCGGTCATCGCCGCCTGGCCCTCCGCATGCGGACCGTCCGCCGGATTCATGTCCGTGTCGATCGGGCCGGGCAGGACCAGGTTCGCCGTGATCCCGCGCCCGCCCAGCTCCCTGGCCAGGGCCTTCGTCAGACCGGCCAGGGCGGCCTTGCTCATCGCGTAGAGCGTCCCGCCGGGCCCCGGCACGCGCTGTGCCATGCAACTGCCGATCGTGATGATCCGCCCACCCTCGGGCAGCCACGCGGCGGCCGCCCGGGACGTCAGGAAGACGCCCCGTACGTTGATGTCGAGGACCCGGTCGACGTCCTCGAGGGACAGCGTCTCCAGCAGCCCGAGCACCCCCACGCCCGCGCTGTTCACCAGGACGTCGAGCCTGCCCAGCGCCTCGGCCGCCGCATCCACCACTTCGGCCGCGTCGGTGGCGTCCCCGGCGTCCGCCCGCAGCGCCACCGACCGGCGTCCCAGCGCCTCCACGGCCCGTACGACGTCCTCGGCCGCCTCCTTGCCGTTGACATAGCCGACGGCCACGTCCGCGCCCTCCTGAGCCAGCCGCAGGGCCGTCGCCGCGCCGATGCCACGGCTCCCGCCGGTCACGAGAGCGACCTTGCCGTGCAGGGTTTCCCGAAAAGCCGGCCGCGAAGTCGCCTGAGAAGTTCCTTGTGAAGTCATGTGTCCATCCCAGCGGCGTCCGGACGGCGACGCTGGCGGCGAACGGACATCGAGGTCCCGGGCGACACGCGCGCGTGGCGTACGGCCCAGCGATGAGTTGCGGGTGCCTGCGGGGTCTGAACCCATGACAACGGACCCTCTTCGTTCCGGAAAGGCAGGCACCCGTCATGGGCAAGCTCGTCTCCACCCTCTTCGTCACCCTCGACGGCGTCTACCAGGCCCCCGGCGGGCCCAAGGAGGACACCCGCGGGGGCTTCGCCCACGGCGGCTGGAGCTTCTGGTACGCCGACGAGGACTTCGGCCGGTTCGTCAACGACGTCTTCGCGCGCCCGGCCGCCTTCCTGCTCGGGCGCCGTACATACGACATCTTCTCCTCGTACTGGCCGAAGGTGACCGACCCGGCCGATCCGGTCGCCTCGAAGCTCAACTCACTGCCGAAGTACGTCCCTTCCTCGACCCTGAAGGACCCCGGCTGGGCGGGCACCACCGTGCTCTCCGGTGACCTCGGCAAGGAGGTCACCGCCCTGAAGGAGCGCACCGACGGCGAACTGCAGGTGCACGGCAGCGGCGCCCTCGTCCGCTCCCTGCTGTCGCTCGACCTCGTCGACACGCTCCACCTGCTGACGTTCCCGGTCGTGCTCGGCACCGGGTTCCGGCTGTTCCCGGAGGGCGCCGAACCGACCGCGTTCCGGCACACGGGAGGGAGCGTCTCCGGCGCGGGCGTCTCGATGCAGACGTACGACCTGGCGGGCCGCCCGGAGTACGGCGAGTACAAGCTGCCGGAGGACGCGTAGCCGAGGTTAACTTCCCGCAAACTCATCCGACTTGACGGGAAAAACTCCGCGCTTGACATTGACATGCCACTGTCTACGCGCGTCATCATGAGCGCATGAATTTCCCCCCACGCGCCTCGCGACTCGGCGCAGCAGCCGCCCTCGTGTCCGCTCTCCTCATCGGCGGGACCGTCTCCGCCACCACGGCCGACGCCGCCCCCACCGCCGTCGGTGACATCTGCTACAGCAAACTGCCGTCCCAGGCCCACGACACGCTCGACCTGATCGAGCAGGGCGGCCCCTACCCGTACGACCAGGACGGCACCGTCTTCCAGAACCGGGAGGGCATCCTGCCCCAGCAGTCGACCGGGTATTACCACGAGTACACGGTCATCACCCCGGGCTCCTCCAACCGCGGTGCGCGGCGCATCGTCACCGGTGAGGAGAACCAGGAGGACTACTACACGGCCGACCACTACGAGTCGTTCGATCTGGTCGACTACGGCTGCTGAACCGGGCGGCCCCTTCGCTGAACACCGGCCGGAAGTCCGCCCGCACGCTCAGACGGACTTCCGGCTCCCGGCCGCCGCGAACAGGGCGACGCCCAGCACGAGCAGGGTGACGCTCGCGTAGATCTCGTAGCCCTCGAGGAACCCCAGCCGCTGCACGAGGCCCCAGTCCCAGTCGGTGAACTCGTGCACCAGGCCCGCCACGCCCTGCACGAGGGCGAGGAAGCCAAGAATCTCCAGTACCTGCTTCATGCCACGAGCCTCGCCTCCCGGACCCCCTCGCGCGTCGGCCGCGGGGCGCACATCCGGTGGCGGAGGTCCCTGTTCGCGCCCGGCCGGCCGCGCCGAAGGTCTCCGGTGCGACGACTTTGGTCGACGATCCCGCCCGGGAAGCGGACGAACGGGACCCGGGCTGCGTAGATTTGCCGACCGTGAGTGGTGACAACGCGGGGCAGGCCGCCCCGGTACCGCCGGGGGAGGCGCCCTCGCTGTTCACCGGGCCCAGATGGCTCATCCCGTCCGCCCTGTTGCGTGAACTCGACCCGGACACCGAACGGGCCGGGCGGAGGCCCCGGCGCACCGCGCGCGACTGGGTCGTCGACTTCTGCTGCTTCGCGCTCGCCGTGCTCATCGGGATGATCGCCATGGAGTCGCTCGTCGAGAACCCCCACGTCCCGGTGGGGCTGGCCGTCGTCGACCAGGTGATCGGCGCGCTGGCCTGCGCGGCGGTCTGGCTGCGCCGCCGCTGGCCGCTGGGTCTCGCCGTGGCGCTGACACCCGTCACCTTCGTCTCGGACACCGCGGGCGGCGCGGGCGTCATCGCCCTGTTCACCCTCGCCGTGCACCGTCCCTTCCGGTACGTGGCCTGGGTGGGCGGCGTCAACGTGGCGCTGGTCCCGCTGTTCTACTGGCTGCGCCCCGACGGGGACATCTCCTACCTGGTGAGTGTGGTCTTCGCCGTGCTGCTCACCGTGGCGATCGTCGGGTGGGGCATGTTCGTACGAGCCAAGCGGCAGTTGCTGCTCAGTCTCCGGGACCGTGCCCGGCGGGCCGAGACGGAGGCGAGGCTGCGGGCCGAGCAGGCGCAGCGGCTCGCCCGCGAGGCCATCGCGCGGGAGATGCACGACGTACTGGCCCACCGGCTGACGCTGCTGAGCGTGCACGCGGGAGCCCTGGAGTTCCGGCCCGACGCGCCCCCGGCACAGACCGCGCGGGCGGCGGGAGTGATCCGGGAGAGTGCGCACGAGGCCCTTCAGGACCTGCGCGAGATCATCGGCGTGCTGCGGGCGGGCGAGCCCGACGACACGGGCAGACCGCAGCCGACCCTCGGGGCGCTGGACACGCTGGTCGCCGAGTCCCGCCAGGCCGGCATGAAGGTCTCCCTGGACCAGCGCGTCGGCGACCCCGCCGCCGTCCCGTCCTCCGTCGGCCGCACCGCCTACCGCATCGCGCAGGAGGGGCTGACCAACGCCCGCAAGCACGCGCCCGGCACGGAGGTCACGGTGTCCGTCACCGGCGCACCGGGCGACGGCCTCACCGTCCGCGTGCACAACCCGCCCCCCGAGGGCGAGGTGCCCCCCGTACCCGGCTCCGGCCAGGGCCTGATCGGGCTGAGGGAACGGGCGACCCTGGCGGGCGGCCGTCTGGAGCACGGGCACACACCGGAGGGCGGGTTCGAGGTACGGGCGTGGCTGCCGTGGGCGTGCGGGCCGGTCCTCGTCTGACCGGGACGTCACCCGGGCGCACGCCGGGCGTCCGTGCGCAACCCCATGTCCCCGCGCGCCGAAGCCAGTTGACTTGACCGCGGAGATGGCTGATGTTTGTGCCGCCTTCAGCACCACGAGTAACGGAAGGAACACCACGTGAGTTTCGGGGGACCCGCCAACCCGTACCAGCCGCCAGGACCGCCGGCCGGGGGACCGTACCCGCCGCCTCCGGCCATGGGCCCCTACGTACCGCCCCAGCCGGGCCCGGTCCCCTACGGCTACCCGCAGCCACAGCCGTATCCCTATCCCTACCCCCACCCTCAGCCGTATCCACCGCAGCCTCACCCGGGGCTTGCTCCGGCTCCGGGGGGAGTGCGCGCCGGCGAATGGCCCTCCCTGCGCCAGCTGTTGCGGCAGGGACGGTCCAACACCTCCGGCTGCCTGTGGCTGCTGCTGCTCGCCCCGTGTACCTGGTTCGCGTCCGTGCCGCTCGTGGTCGGCTACTCGTTCGCGCGCTCGGCCCGCAACCGGGCCCACCGGCTCTTCCCGCGGCACGGGCACCGGGCCGTCAACGACCGGCATGTCACGCGCGTGCAGAAGGTGCGGGCCTGGACCGCGGCCGCCATGTCGCTGCTGCTGCTCGGCGTCTACGGCAAACCGGAGGACGTCGCCGAGGTCCAGGAGCAGTACATGATGCGGCTGGCGGTCACTCCTCCGCTGCTGCTCCTGAGCGCGCCCGTCGTGATCGCGGTGCTCTTCCGCTGGGCGTCGGGGGAGAGACGGTCCGCCATGCGCGCCAGTGTGCGGGCCGCCCTGCGGTCGGCCGGGGTGTATGTCGGCGCGGTGACGGCCCTTCCGCTGCTCGGCGGGGCGATCATCCTGCTCGGCCGGAACCGGTCGCCCTCCGCCGGCGTGTCGGAACCCGCTCCCTGGCTGATCCTCGCCGCGGCCCTGCCCCTGGTCTGGCTCCTGTTCTTCATCGGCTTCTCCACCGGCCCGGCCATCCGCACCGGTTTCAACACCGCCGGCGTGCACGCGGCGCTGCCCGCCCTGCTGACCGGCACCCTGGTGTGGGAGTTCGCGGTCATCAGCCTGGTCGCGGGTGGTCTGCCGCCCGGTCCGCCGGTGATCCAGGCCCTCGCCGTCGTCGGCGGTCCCGCCTCGGTGACGGCGGTGGTCTGGTGGGAGATCCGCCGCCTGCGCACCCGGTTCGGGGTGACGCTGCGTGCCTGACCGCGGCCGTGATGACGTGACGCCCATGACTGCGATCAGGCTTCTCCTCGTCGACGACGATCCGCTCGTGCGGGCCGGGCTGTCCTTCATGTTGGGCGGCGCCGACGACATCGAGATCGTCGGAGAGGCCGCCGACGGCGGCGAGGTGGCGGCGCTCGTCGACCGCACCCGCCCGGACGTGGTGCTCATGGACATCCGGATGCCGACGGTGGACGGTCTCACGGCCACGGAGCGGTTGCGTGCCCGCGAGGACGCCCCGCAGGTGGTGGTGCTCACCACCTTCCACGCCGACGAACAGGTACTGCGGGCGCTGCGCGTGGGCGCGGCCGGTTTCGTCCTCAAGGACACCCCGCCCACCGAGATCCTCGCGGCGGTGCGCCGGGTCGCGGCCGGCGACCCGGTCCTGTCGCCCAGCGTCACGCGTCAGCTGATGCGGCACGCCGTCGGCAGCGCCGCCGACACGCGCCGCGCACGCGCGCGTGCCCGTATGGCCGACCTCAACGACCGTGAGCGCGAGGTCGCCGTCGCGGTCGGCCGGGGCCTGGCCAACGCCGAGATCGCCACCGGCCTCTACATGAGCGTCGCCACCGTGAAGACCCATGTCTCCCGCGTCCTGGCCAAGCTCGACCTCAACAACCGGGTGCAGATCGCGCTGCTGGCGTACGACGCCGGGCTTCTGGACGAGGAGGGGGAGGAACACACGGGGCACTGACTCCCCGCGCCCGGTCGTCTTCGTACGGGTCCGCCGTCACACGAACGTCTGGGCGGCCCCGCCGGGGATCTCCGCCAGGCGGACCGCTCTGCGCTCCCGCCGGGACAGCTCGCACGCCTCGGCGACGCGCAGGGCCTGCAGCGCCTCGCGCCCGTCGCAGGGATTGGCCCGCTCGCCCCGGACGACCTCGACGAACGCGTTCAACTCCGCCTCGTAGGCCGGGCCGAAGCGCTCCAGGAAGCCCGTCCAGGGCTTGTCGGCGGCCGGCGGCCCGGTCGGTTCGGTGGACGCGATCGGCGTACGGTCGTCCAGGCCGACCACGATCTGGTCGAGTTCCCCGGCGAGCTCCATGCGGACGTCGTAGCCGGCACCGTTCATCCGGGACCCGGTGATCGTGGCGAGTGTGCCGTCGTCGAGGGTGAGGAGCGCGGCGGCGGTGTCGACGTCGCCCGCCTCGCGGAACATGGCGGGCCCCGCGTCCGACCCGGCCGCGTACACGTCCGTCACCTCGCGGCTCGTCACCCAGCGCAGCACGTCGAAGTCGTGGATCAGGGTGTCCCGGTACAGCCCGCCGGACAGCGGCAGCCAGTCGGCGCGCGGCGGCGACTGGTCGCTGGTCAGCGCCCGGACGGTGTGCAGCCGCCCCAGCCTGCCGGACCGCACGGCATCGCGGGCGCCCGTGTAGCCCTTGTCGAAGCGGCGCTGGAAGCCCATCTGGAGGACCGTCCCGACCGTCTCGACCTCGGCGATCGCGCTCAGCGTGCCCGGCAGATCCAGCGCGATGGGCTTCTCGCAGAACACGGGCAGGCCCGAGCGTGCTGCCCGACCGATCAGTTCGGCGTGGGCCGACGTGTTCGTCGTGATCACCACGGCGTCGACCCCCCAGCGGAAGATCTCCTCCACACCCGGCGCCGCCGTCTCACCCAGCCGGTGCGCCAGATCCTGGGCCCGTGCGGGGTCCGCGTCCGTCAGGATCAAGGACCCGACGTCGCGGTGCCGGCTGAGCGTGTTCGCGTGGATCGTGCCGATGCGGCCCGTCCCGATGACCCCGATGCGCATGGAAACAAAGTGCGTGCACAGCCCGCCCCTGTCAATCGGAATGTCCGGACAATCTGACTACACAACTTCCCGTCAACAACGCACGGAGCTACGCTCGGCCCGTGCCGAAACCAGAAGTGGACCCGACCGTGCAACTGGAGCTGAGCGTGGACCGCAGCTCTCCCGTGCCGTTGTACTTCCAGCTGTCCCAGCAGTTGGAGGCCGCGATCGAGCACGGCACGCTGACCCCCGGCAGCCTGCTGGGCAACGAGATCGAGCTCGCGGCCCGGCTGGGCCTGTCGCGGCCGACCGTCCGCCAGGCCATCCAGTCGCTCGTCGACAAGGGCCTCCTCGTACGCCGCCGCGGCGTGGGCACCCAGGTCGTGCACAGCCAGGTCAAGCGCCCGCTGGAGCTCAGCAGCCTCTACGACGACCTGGAGGCGGCGGGCCAGCGCCCGGCCACGAAGGTCCTGGTCAACACGGTGGAGCCCGCCTCCGCCGAGGTCGCCGCCGCACTCGGCGTCGCCGAGGACAGCGACGTCCACCGCGTGGAACGCCTCCGTCTCGCCCACGGCGAGCCCATGGCCCACCTGTGCAACTTCCTGCCCCCCGGCCTCATCGACCTCGACACCGGCCAACTGGAGGCGACCGGCCTCTACCGCCTGATGCGCGCCGCCGGAATCACCCTCCACAGCGCCCGCCAGTCCATCGGCGCCCGAGCGGCGACGACGGAGGAGGCGGACCGCCTGGCGGAGGAGACCGGCGCGCCCCTGCTCACCATGCAACGCGTCACGTTCGACGACACGGGCCGAGCAGTGGAATACGGCACACACACGTACCGCCCGACGCGCTATTCGTTCGAGTTCCAGCTTCTTGTGAGGACTTGAGGGGGACGCGTTTCCTGGGGGCGCGGGGAACCGCGCGACAAGCCCCCACCGGCCCGCACCCGGCGATGACCCGCACCACCCCGCCCCTGCCCCGCTCCGCACACACCCCCACCGTGAGGCAGAATCGGGCGCGATGAGCACCTACCGCGACTTCACCGCCCCCATCGGCTCCCGCCGCGCCACGGCCCTGCGCACCGTCGGCACCCGGGAGCGCCGCTCACACCTGACGGCACCCCGCGTGCCGACGGTCGGCATCGACATCGGCGGTACGAAGGTGATGGCGGGCGTCGTCGACGCCGACGGCAACATCCTGGAGAAGGTCCGCACGGAGACCCCGGACAAGTCCAAGAGCCCCAAGGTCGTCGAGGACACCATCGCCGAGCTGGTCCTGGACCTCTCCGACCGGCACGACGTGCACGCCGTCGGCATCGGCGCCGCCGGCTGGGTCGACGCCGACCGCAACCGCGTGCTGTTCGCCCCCCACCTGTCCTGGCGCAACGAGCCGCTGCGTGACCGCCTGGCCGAGCGGCTCGCCGTGCCCGTCCTGGTCGACAACGACGCCAACAGCGCCGCCTGGGCCGAGTGGCGCTTCGGCGCCGGCCGCGGTGAGGACCACCTCGTCATGATCACGCTGGGCACCGGCATCGGCGGCGCGATCCTGGAGGACGGCCAGGTCAAGCGCGGCAAGTACGGCGTGGCCGGCGAGTTCGGCCATATGCAGGTCGTGCCCGGCGGCCACCGCTGCCCGTGCGGCAACCGCGGCTGCTGGGAGCAGTACAGCTCCGGAAACGCCCTGGTCCGCGAGGCACGCGAGCTGGCCGCCGCCGACTCGCCGGTGGCGTACGGGATCATCGAGCACGTCAAGGGCAACATCTCCGAGATCAGCGGCCCGATGATCACCGAGCTGGCCCGCGAGGGCGACGCCATGTGCATCGAGCTGCTCCAGGACATCGGCCAGTGGCTCGGCGTCGGCATCGCCAACCTCGCGGCCGCCCTCGACCCCTCCTGCTTCGTCATCGGCGGCGGTGTCTCGGCCGCCGACGACCTGCTGATCGGGCCCGCGCGGGACGCCTTCCGCCGGCATCTGACGGGCCGCGGCTACCGTCCCGAGGCCCGCATCACCCGGGCCCAGCTCGGCCCTGAGGCCGGCATGGTCGGCGCCGCAGACCTGGCCCGGCTGGTCGCCCGCCGCTTCCGCCGCGCCAAGCGCCGCCGGGTGGAGCGCTACGAGCGCTACGAGCGGTACGCGCAGTCGCTCCGCAGTACCCAGGAGACGCCGTGACCGCTTCGCTGCCCCACCAGGGCCCCTGGCCCGACGAGCCGGAGCGCCCGGTCGAGGACCGCCGCCACATGATCCGCCGCAGGGCGCTCACCCTGCTGATCATCGTGCTGCTCATCGGCATCCCGGCCGGCTACCTGGTGATCTCCGCGAACCAGAGCCGGGACAGCGGCAAGGACAAGGAGGCGAAGTACTCGGCGACCGGCCTCACCGAGGGCTGGCCCTCCAAGCTCCAGCGCCGGATCTACCAGGTGCCCGTCCCGCACCCGGCCTGGCACGTGGCGTACTACGAGACCAACAACTGGAAGACCAGCCGCCTGTACGCCCAGTTCGAGACCAATGCGGCCGGGCTGGACGCGTACCTGACGGGTCTCGGCCTGACCCGGGACGACCTGAAGAAGGGCCACGTCACCATCGGCGCCCGCGACCGGAAGGTCACCGGCTGGAAGTTCGCCGACGACGGCCTGTGGTCGGGCGTCGTCAACCGCCAGAAGAACCCGGCCCCCACGCACGACGTGGTCGTGGACCTGTCCAACCCGGCCTACCCCTGGGTGTTCGTGGTCTCCCGGACGGTGCCCTGACCCGGAGCACGGCGGGCCGATGCGGCCGCCGGGGCCGATTGTCAGACCCCGCCCGTAGAGTCGGAGACGATTGATCCGACACGCGGGACGGGAGGTGGCAGGACGTATGGGCGACACGGCCGCGGTGGCCGAGCGGGCGGGGGAGCCGGCGGTCCCGGTCCGGCTCCCGGCCGTCTTCCTGCCGGCGCCCCTCCCGCGCGACGGGCGGATCGCCTTCTGGGACCCCGAGGGCGAGCCCCTGCGCACCGGGGACACGGAGGACACCGAGGAAGCCGTGGCCACCGAGCTGACCGTCGTACGACGGCATGGCGCGGGCGTCCGGCGGCGGACCACCCCGGCGCTGTCCCTCCCGCTGGAGGAGGCCCTGCCACTCCTGGTGCGCGCCCGGCACGATCCCGCCGCCCACCCCGCCACCGCCTGCTGGGGCGCCGCCGCCCTGCACGCCCTGCGGCTGACCGCGCGCGGCCGGCTGCTGCCCGGCCTCACGGGCGCGGGACACGACGCGTGGCGCGCCGGGCCCCTCGACCCGGACGACATCGCGCACCTGCGCGCGGTGGCCGCCGCCCTGCCGTACGAGGGGCACGCCGTCCCGCTGCCCGGCCCGGGCCCGATCCGCCTCCCCGAACCGGAAGCGCTGGTGCGCGCCTTCCTGGACGCGGTCGCCGACACCCTGCCCCGCACCCCGGCCGCGCCCCACACCTCCGGCAGGCCCTTCGCGGCCCGCGAGGCCCAGCGCCTGCCCGGCGCCCACGACTGGGCCGCCGAGGTCGCCGCGGGTATGGACGCCGGGGTGCGGATCTCGCTCCGCCTGGACCTGTCGGCGTACGACCTGTTCGACGGCGACTCCGCCGGCGGCGCCCGCAGCGCGGGCGCCGCGATCGTCCAGGTGCACAGCCTCGCCGACCCGACCCTCGTGGCCGACGCCGCCGCCCTGTGGGCGGGCGGGGCCGCCGACGCCTTCGGTCCACGCGCGCGCGTGGACGCGGCCCTCGCGGTCCGCCGGGCGGCCCGGGTCTGGCCCCCGCTGGACCGGCTCTCCGACCAGGACGTGCCCGATGTGCTGGCGCTGACGGAGGAGGAGCTGACCGACCTCCTCGGGGTGGCGGCCACCCGGCTCGCCGCGGCCGGGGTCGCCGTGCACTGGCCGAGGGACCTGGCCCAGGACCTGTCCGCCACGGCGGTGGTCCACCCGGCCCCCGGCTCGGCCAAGGACGGCACCGGCTTCTTCGAGAGCGAGGACCTGCTCCGGTTCAGCTGGCGGCTGGCGCTCGGCGGCGACCCGCTCACCGACACCGAGATGGACACCCTCGCCGAGGCCCACCGCCCGGTCGTCCGGCTGCGCGACCAGTGGGTGCTGGTCGACCCGGCCCTCGTCCGCAAGGCCCGCAAACGGGACCTGGGCCTGCTCGACCCGGTCGACGCGCTGTCCGTCGCCCTCACCGGCACGGCCGACGTGGACGGTGAGACGGTCGAGGCCGTCCCGGTCGGCGCGCTGGCCGGCCTGCGCGACCGCCTGACCGCGGGCATCCGCCCGGCCGCGCCGCCCCCGGGCCTGCACGCCACCCTCCGCGACTACCAGCTCCGGGGCCTGGCCTGGCTGGAGCTGATGACCTCCCTGGGCCTCGGCGGCTGCCTCGCCGACGACATGGGCCTCGGCAAGACCGTCACCCTCATCGCCCTGCACCTGAAGCGGGCCCGCAGCGAGCCGACCCTGGTGGTCTGCCCGGCCTCGCTGCTGGGTAACTGGCAGCGGGAGATCACCCGTTTCGCGCCCGGCGTCCCCGTCCGCCGCTTCCACGGCCCGGACCGCAGCCTGGCCGGCCTCGACGGCGGTTTCGTCCTCACCACCTACGGCACGATGCGCTCGGCGGCCCCCGCCCTGGCCGAGCGGACCTGGGGCATGGTCGTCGCCGACGAGGCGCAGCACGTCAAGAACCCCTACTCGGCCACGGCCAAGGCGCTGCGCACGATCCCGTCCCCCGCGCGGGTCGCCCTGACCGGCACACCCGTCGAGAACAACCTGTCGGAGCTGTGGGCCCTGCTCGACTGGACGACACCGGGCCTCCTCGGCCCCCTGAAGTCCTTCCGCGCCCGGCACGCCAGGGCCGTCGAGACCGGCGAGGACCAGCAGGCGGTGGAGCGTCTGGCCCGCCTGGTCCGTCCCTTCCTCCTGCGCCGCAAGAAGTCCGACCCGGGCATCGTCCCCGAGCTGCCGCCCAAGACGGAGACCGACCACCCGGTCCCGCTCACCCGCGAACAGGCCGCGCTGTACGAGGCGGTGGTCCGCGAGTCGATGCTCGCCATCGAGACCTCCGAGGGCATGGCCCGCCGGGGCCTGGTACTGAAGCTCCTGACCTCGCTGAAGCAGATCTGCAACCACCCCGCGCTGTACCTCAAGGAAGACGCCGTGCCGGAGCACGCCCGGCCCGGCGGCGAGTGGTTCGCCACCCGCTCCGGCAAACTCGCCCTGCTGGACGAGCTGTTGGACACGCTGCTCGCCGAGGACGGCTCCGCACTCGTCTTCACCCAGTACGTGGGGATGGCCCGGCTGATCACCACTCACCTGGCCACCCGGGCCGTCCCGGTCGACCTCCTCCACGGCGGCACACCGGTCCCGGAGCGGGAGCGCATGGTGGACCGTTTCCAGGCCGGCTCGACCCCCGTCCTGGTCCTCTCCCTGAAGGCCGCCGGAACCGGCCTCAACCTCACCCGCGCGGGCCATGTCGTCCACTTCGACCGCTGGTGGAACCCGGCCGTAGAGGAACAGGCCACCGACCGCGCCTACCGCATCGGCCAGACCCAGCCCGTCCAGGTCCACCGCCTCATCACCGAGGGCACGGTCGAGGACCGGATCGCCGAGATGCTCCAAGCCAAGCGCGCCCTGGCCGACGCCGTCCTCGGCTCCGGCGAGTCGGCCCTCACCGAGCTGACAAACCGCGAGCTGTCCGACCTGGTCTCCCTGCGGAGGACGCCATGACCCACAGCGGGGCCGACGAGGCCCGCCGGGCCCTGCGGGCGGCCCGGGAGCAGGCGGCCCGGGACCCGGAGCAGGCATCATCCGCTTCCCCTCCGGCACCGTCCCCGTCCCCCGCCGCACGGGAGGCCGCCCGGCCGGGAGACGCGGCCCGCGAGGCCCTGCGCAGGGCGGTGTCCGAGCGTCGCGGGGCAGACGCGGGCGACGCGTGCTCTCCAGGTGACGTGCCCGCGGCCGATGACGCCGTGGCCGGGGCGCCGGGTGCCTCGTCGGGCCACGGCGGCGGTAGCGGGGACCTCAGGGGAAGCGCCGAAGGCGAAGACGACGGCCAAGGGGGGCCTGGGGCGGCTCCGTCCTGCGGGCCGTCGGAGGACGAGGGCGGGGTGCCGCCCGCCGACGTGCCGGGCGGCGCCCTCGACGACGCTCCCGGCGGCACCCCCGGGCAGTCGGGTCCGCGCGCGGGGGACGTGGCGCGTGAGGCACTGCGCGCGGCTCGGGACGACGCGCGGCGGGCACGGGAAGAGACCGAGCGGGAGGGGGCCGTCCGCAGACGCCGGGCCGCCCGGCAGAGCGCGGCGCACCGGAGCCCGGCGCCTGAGCGGCGAGCGGGGGAGTACCCCGTCGGCGGGGGAGCGCGTGACGTACGGCAGCTGCTGGGCGACCTCTTCCGGATGCCTCTGGACGCGGACGAGCCGGACGCGGAGCCCGAGGGCGCCGGCGAAACGGGCCAAGGACATTCGCCCGACCTCGGGGCCGATGCCCCGCACAGCCCGGCGGCCCCCGGCACACCAACTCCCGCGACCTCCGACCCCTGGCCCACCCCGCCCACAACCCCCCGAACAGCGGTCCCCCCTCACGCCCCTCCCCGGAAGCCCCGCTCCATGGCCGCCCCCGGCCGCGACAGCGAGCTCCGCCGTACCTTCCCGGCCTTCCCGCCCCGGGAGCCCGACGGCAGGGGATTCGCCGGGAGCTGGTGGGGGAACGCCTGGGTCACGGCGCTGGAGCAGGGCGCGCTGGACGCCAAGCGGCTGGAGCGCGGGCGCGGTTACGCGGGTCAGGGGCATGTCGACGCCATCACCGTGACGCCCGGACAGGTGCTGGCCTACGTCCAGGGCAGCCGCCCCCGCCCGTACCGCGTACAGGTGCGGCTGCGCACGCTCGACGACGCCGACTGGGAGCGGTTCCTGGACGCCGCCGTCGACCGGCCCGGGAACATCGCCGCGCTCCTCGACAAGGAGATGCCCCAGTCCCTCGCGGACTGCGGCGTGCCCCTGCTGCCGGGACCCGGCGACCTGGAACCGCGGTGCGGCTGCCCCGACCGGGGCCACCCCTGCAAGCACGCCGCCGCCCTCTGCTACCAGACGGCCCGGCTGCTGGACGCCGACCCCTTCGTCCTGCTCCTGCTGCGGGGCCGGGGCGAACGGGACCTGCTCGACGCGCTGTCCCGGCTGAGCGCCACCCGCGCGGCGCGTGCCGCCCAGGACAAGGAACCGGAGCCCTTCCCCGGCGTACGGGCCGGTGACGCCCTCGCGCCGCGCGCCCTCCCGCCCCTGCCGACGCCGCTGCCCACGCCCGCGCACCCCGAGCAGCCCCCGGCCTATCCGGCCTCCCCCGGCGGTCCCGACCCCTTCGCGCTGGACCAACTGGCCACGGACGCCGCCGCCCGGGCACACGCTCTGCTCGCCACCGGCCGTGATCCGGTCGGGCAGTTGACCCTCTGGCAGGACGCGGTCCGCCTGGCCGCGGCCCGCCCCGGCTCGGGACTCACCGCGGGCACCCGGGCGCTCTACTCCTCCCTCGCCGCCGCGGCGGGCCGCACACCCTCCGAGCTGGCCCGCGCGGTCGCCGCCTGGCGCCAAGGCGGACTGGAGGGCCTCGCCGTACTGGAGGAACCGTGGGACCCGCCGGCCGGCCGGTTCGACCGGGCCCGCCCGCTCCTCCTCGCCGCCGACCTGCCCGCCTTCCGCCCCCGGCGCAACCACCTCACCCACCCCCACGGCCACGTCCAGCTCCGCCTGGGCCGCGACGGCCTCTGGTACGCCTACGAGTCCGAGCCGGGCCAGGACGACTGGTGGCCGAGAGGCACCCCCGACCTGGACCCGGTGGGCGCGCTGACCGGACTCGGCCTGCCGGGCGAGCTCTGAGCACCGGCCGTGTCTCTGCCACCGGGATGAACGGGGGTGAACCGATGGGGCGCTTCGACCGGACGTTCACCGACCTCTTCTGGAACCCCTGACCGCCCCACGTACCCGGTCGGCTAGCGTGGCGACCACCGAGTGGTGATACGTGAAGCCGGATGTAAAGGATCTTCGCGGAGCCGCCACAACGTGGGATGGGTTGCATGGGGTTGCGCCCCAGGTACGTGAGAAATCGTGAGATGTGGGAGCGTGAGTCGGGTGAGTGAGAGTACGACCAACACCCTTCAATACCGCTTTGACGGGCCAGAAGACGCACCCGTCCTGATCCTGGGTCCGTCACTCGGTACTACCTGGCACATGTGGGACCGTCAGATCCCCGAGCTGATCAAGCACTGGCGGGTCTTCCGGTTCGACCTGCCCGGACACGGCGGCGCTCCCGCCTACCCGGCGGGCTCGGTCGACGACCTCACCACACGGCTGCTGGCCACCCTCGAAGGGCTCGGCGTGCAGCGCTTCGGCTACGCGGGCTGCGCGCTCGGCGGAGCGGTCGGCATCCAGCTGGCCCTTCGCCACCCCGAACGGCTCGCCTCCCTCGCGCTGATCGCGGCCTCGCCCCGCTTCGGCACGGCCGACGAGTTCCGGCAGAGAGGCGTGATCGTCCGCACGAACGGCCTCGACCCCATCGCCCGCACCTCGCCCGAGCGCTGGTTCACCGGCGGGTTCGCCGCCGCGCAGCCCGCGATCACCGAGTGGGCCGTGCAGATGGTCCGCACCACCGACCCCGGCTGCTACATCGCAGCCTGCGAGGCGCTCGCCTCGTTCGACGTCCGGGCCGAACTCGGCCGCGTTGGCGTGCCGACCCTGGTCCTCGTCGGCTCCGACGACCAGGTCACCGGCCCCGCCGAGGCCCGCACCCTGGTCGCCGGCATCCCGGACGCCCGCCTCGCCGTCGTCCCCGGCGCCTCCCACCTGGTGCCGGTGGAGCAGCCCGCGGCGGTCACCGACCTCCTGGTGCGGCACTTCTCCACCGCCTGGCAGCCGGCCTTCGACACCTCCACCGGTCATACGGCCCTGCCCGCGGCCGCCGTCAAGCCGGCCCTGTCCCCGGTACCGCAACAGCCCCTCCAGACCGGGCCCGTCGCCGAGATCGCCCCGGTCGTGGCACCCCAGGCGCAGGGGCGGCCCGACCCCTACGACGCCGGGCTCAAGGTCCGCCGCGAGGTGCTGGGCGACGCACACGTCGACCGGGCGCTGGCGCAGGCCGACGACTTCTCCGGGGACTTCCAGGAGTTCATCACCCGCTACGCCTGGGGCGAGATCTGGGACCGCCCCGGACTCGACCGGCGCACCCGCAGCTCCGTCACCCTCACCGCCCTGGTCGCCGGCGGCCACCTGGACGAGCTGGCCTTCCACACCCGGGCCGCCCTGCGCAACGGCCTCACCCCGGGCGAGATCAAGGAAGTGCTGCTCCAGGCGGCCGTCTACTGCGGCGTCCCGGCCGCGAACAGCGCGTTCAAGGTCGCCCAGCAGGTCATCCGCGAGGAGACCACGCCCCAGGAGTGAGGGCCCGGGCGAACCCGGGAGGCAGGATGGACTCATGAAGCTCACGAAGATGTCGCACGCCTGCGTCCGCCTCGAGAAGGAGGGCCGGACCCTCGTCCTCGACCCCGGCGGGTTCAGCGAGGAGGACGCCGCGATCGGCGCGGACGCCATCCTCGTCACCCACGAGCACCCGGACCACTTCGACGAGTCCCGGCTGCGCGCCGCGATGGAGAACAACCCGGCCGCGGAGATCTGGACCCTGAAATCCGTCGCCGGGAAGATCTCCTCCGCCTTCCCCGGCCGGGTCCACACCGTCGGCCACGGCGACACGTTCACGGCCGCCGGCTTCGACGTCCAGGTCCACGGCGAACTCCACGCCGTGATCCACCCGGACATCCCGCGCATCACCAACGTCGGCTACCTCGTCGACGGCGGCAAGGTCTTCCACCCCGGCGACGCCCTTACGGTCCCCGACCATCCGGTGGAGACGCTGATGCTCCCGGTCATGGCCCCGTGGAGCAAGATCTCCGAGGTCATCGACTACGTCCGCGAGCTCCGGCCGCAGCGCGCCTACGACATCCACGACGCCTACCTCACCGATATCGCCCGCCCGATCTACGACCACCAGATCGGCGGCCTCGGCGGGGCCGAGCACCTGCGGCTCACCCCCGGGGCGTCGGCCGACCTCTGAGGCCCGGGCGGCGTTGTCAGACCCTCCGGGTAGGTTGTGGGACATGCGCATCGCCACCTGGAACGTGAACTCGATCACCGCCCGCCTGCCGAGGCTCCTGGCCTGGCTGGAGAGCAGCGGCACGGACGTGCTGTGCCTCCAGGAGGCCAAGGTCAGCGAGGAGCAGTTCCCCGCGGAGCAGCTGCGCGAGCTGGGCTACGAGTCGGCGGTCCACGCGACGGGCCGGTGGAACGGCGTGGCGGTGCTCTCCCGGGTCGGCATCGAGGACGTCGTGAAGGGCCTGCCCGGCGACCCCGGGTTCGACGGCTCGGTGGAGCCCCGCGCGATCTCGGCGACCTGCGGCCCGCTCCGCGTGTGGTCGGTGTACGTGCCGAACGGCCGTGAGGTGGACCACCCGCACTACGCCTACAAGCTCCAGTGGTTCGAGGCCCTCAAGTCCGCCGTCGCCGGAGACGCGGCCGGCAGCCGCCCCTTCGCGGTGATGGGCGACTACAACGTGGCGCCGACGGACGAGGACGTCTACGACCGCGCGGCCTTCGAGGGCGCCACCCACGTCACCCCCGCCGAGCGCGCCGCACTGGCCTCCCTGCGCGAGGCGGGCCTGTCGGACGTGGTCCCGCGGCCCCTGAAGTACGACCACCCGTTCACGTACTGGGACTACCGCCAGCTCTGCTTCCCGAAGAACCGCGGTATGCGCATCGACCTGGTGTACGCCAACGCGCCGTTCGGCAAGGCGGTCAAGGACGCGTACGTGGACCGTGAGGAGCGCAAGGGCAAGGGCGCTTCCGACCACGCGCCGGTCGTGGTCGATCTGGACGTGTAGCTCACAGCAGCCGCAGGTCCACCGACTCCGCCAGCGCCGCGAGCCCCGCGTCCCCGGGATGCAGATGGTCGCCGCTGTCGTACGCGGGCAGAATCCGAGCGGGGTCGGCCGGGTCGCGTACGACGGCATCGAAGTCGAGCATCCCGTCGAAGACACCGCCCCGGCGGATCCACTCGTTCACCACGCCCCGCTCGGCGTCGACGGCCGCCGTGCACCGCGTCTCGCCCGCGCACGGCAGGATCGTCGCCGCGAGCATCCGGAGCCCCCGGGCCCGCCCGCGCTCCGCCAGCTCCCGCAGCCCCGCGATCACCTGCTCCGCCGAGGCGCCCCAGCGCACGTCGTTGACGCCCTCGAAGACGATCGCGGTACGGGCCGACGGCTGGGCGAGGACGTCCCGGTCGAACCGGTGCAGGGCACTCACCCCGGCCGTGTCGGTGGACACCCCGTCGCCGGGGTACCGGTCGGTGACCACACGGTTGCCCGAGACGCCCTGGTTCAGCACCCCGTAGCGCGGCACGGAGCTCTGCCGCAGCAGCCGGCCGGCCAGCACGTTCGGCCACCGCCGGTTCGCGTCCACCGTGGACTTGTCGCCGTCGGTGATCGAGTCCCCGAGCAGCACCACGGACCCGGGCCCGCCGCTCACATCGACCCCGGCGAGCAACGGCCAGCTGGTGATCACCGAGGTGTAAGCCCCGGCCGTGCCGTCCGCCGTGTGGTCGCCGGGCTCGCTGACGTACGACCGCTGCTGCGCGAGCCGGTGCAGGGGCGCCGCCGGCACCGGGCCGGGCAGATGGAAGCTGACCAGCAGATCGGCGTCCGCCGGCACCGCGAAGCCCAGCGGATCGCTGTACGCCTGGGCCCCGGCCGGGATCTCCACGCTTTCCTCACCGGCGAAGGACAGCGGCACCGGCGTCCCGCGCGCCGCCGCTCCCGAGGCCCGCACGGCGACCGTCGCGCCGTCGATCCGCACCGGGGCCGACGCGAAGGTGTTGTCGAACCGCATCCGCACCCGGGGCCCGCCCGCCGAGGTGCGCACCACCAGCCGCAGCGTCCGGTCCGTCCAGGGCCCCACGGCCGCGTAGCCGCCCGTCGACGTCGCCCAGCTGCCCGTCCAGCCCTGGGTGGCGGTCCGTACCGACACCGCGAAGACATGCAGTCCGGCGGCGCGCGGCAGCCGGACCGAGGCGAGCTCGCGCCCCGGCGCCAGCGGCACCGTCACGACGTACAGGCGGGCCGGCTCGGCGAGTTGCCCACCGGGCGTGTTGATGTGCGGCAGGGCGACCGCCTTCGTGGCGAGCGGCCCGGTGCGCCAGTCGGGCGCGGTCAGCCGGTAGCCGGAGCGGGTGCCGTTCGCGTACGTGACCGTGCCCGGGCCGCCCGTCTCCGTGCCTGCCGTGCCCGCCACCAGGAAGGCCAGGGCGTCGCCGCGCCCCGTGACGCGGACGTCCTGCCCGGCGGCGCGGACGTTGTCCGGCTCGCCCGGCTGCCGTCGCGGCCAGGTCAGCCGGGCTCCCTGGACGGTCAGGGTGCGGCCGGGCACCCAGCCCGCGGCCGTGAGGTCCCGAGCCGACAGGGAGGCACCGGCGCCGTCGAAGTCGGCCGCCGCGGGCAGGCCGTCGTCGCTGACGGCGACGTTGTCGAACAGCCGCTCAAGCGGCACCGGCGCGGCCTGCCGCGCCTCGACGGCCTGCGCCGGCGCCGCCGACAACAAGGACCCGCTCAGGGCCAGGACGATCAGGATCCCCCGGACACATCGGCGCACGGCCGACTCCTCCCGCTCATCGACATACGAGACACACGACGCGACAACACCGAACGCACGGACGGAACAGAAGACACCACGAAGGCCGAGACGCAAGACGCACGGTGAAGCTAGGGAGACAACAGGGACTCGTCAACGCGCCATGCGCGAACTCGGCGTGAACTCGACCGTCAGCGACGGCCCGCGCGCCTGTGGTGCGTACGGCGGTACGAATGACACGCTGGACGTATGAACATCCCTTTCCTGGGCAACCGGCGCCAGAAGGTCGGGTTCCCCGACCCCGCGGGCATCGCGGACCTGCTCGCCGAGTGCGAACTGCTCCGCTCCCAGGCGTCCCGGGCGGGGGTCCGGCTGGACGACTCGGCGGCCTCACTGGAGGCGCTGGACCAGCTGCTGCCACGCTGGCGGGACGACGAGGAGACCCTGGCCTGGCTCGGCAACGACGCCGGGCTCTACCTGGGCACCGTCATCGTGCGCACCGTGCCGGGAGCCGCCTGGGAGATCCGTTCCGACGGCCAGCCCGTCGTGCGGCTCACCTCCGGCAGGGAGTTCGACGTCGTGGCCTCCGGGCACGAGTGGGCCGCTTACGGCGTGCCCGAGCTGTCGCAGCTGTACGCGGAAGTCGCGGAGTCGTGAGGCCCACGGCCGTACCCATGACCGCACCCGTGGTCGTACCCTTTGACCCAAAGTGCGATGTAAATACGGCTAATGATCGAAAAGTGCGTGTCGCCCGACAAGTCCGATCTTGCCTGGATACGTTGCGGCAACCACCACACAGCTGAGAGTGAGTAGGGCTGAGTATGGCCGTAGATCCGCTGATCGAGCTGCGTGACGTCAACAAGCACTTCGGGGAGCTGCATGTCCTGCGGGACATCAACCTCACCGTCGGCAAGGGGGAGGTGGTCGTGGTCATCGGCCCCTCGGGGTCGGGAAAGTCGACACTGTGCCGGGCGATCAACCGGCTGGAGACCATCGAGTCGGGGACGATCGTCCTCGACGGACAGCCGCTGCCCGAGGAGGGCAAGCCTCTGGCCCGGCTGCGCGCCGACGTCGGCATGGTCTTCCAGGCGTTCAACCTCTTCGCCCACAAGACCGTCCTGCAGAACCTCTCCCTGGGGCAGATCAAGGTGCGCGGGCGCAAGAAGGAGGACGCCGACAAGCGCTCCCGGGAACTCCTCGACCGGGTCGGCGTCGCCGACCAGGCGGACAAGTACCCGGCGCAGCTCTCCGGCGGCCAGCAGCAGCGCGTGGCCATCGCCCGCGCCCTGGCCATGGAGCCCAAGGCGATGCTCTTCGACGAGCCGACCTCGGCCCTCGACCCGGAGATGATCAACGAGGTGCTGGAGGTCATGAAGCAACTGGCCCGCGACGGCATGACCATGATCGTCGTCACGCACGAGATGGGCTTCGCCCGCTCGGCCGCCAACCGCGTCGTCTTCATGGCCGACGGCGGGATCGTCGAGGACCGCACCCCCGACGAGTTCTTCACCAACCCCACCAGCGACCGCGCCAAGGACTTCCTCTCCAAGATCCTCAAGCACTGAACGGGCGGGCACCGGACGGCTCATCGGATCGGACCTCGACTACGATGTGCCCTTCATCCCTGTCGGAGAGGGGGACTTCGCCGAAGCCCGCCGATCCCGCCGGGGGTGAACACACCGCCGGCCCGGTCCGCGGGGCGTTCCCGCCGGGTGCGGCCCCCACGGCCCTTCCGGCCACGGGGGGCGGCGGTTCACATCGGCCAGGCCCGTCCGGCGGCAGCCGGAGATCACTGCTCGCGCAGCGGGACCGACACGTACGACGGGTCGTTCGCAGGCGAGGAGAAGGTCAGCTGCGCGCCGGACGGGTTGTGCTCGATGTAGAGCGGGTCGACCGTGTCGACGACCAGGGCGAGGCGATGCCCGGCCGGGACGTCGTAGGCCGTGGAGTACAGCTCCAGGTCGACGCCGAACGGCTTTCCGGGGGTGCGCCCGTGGAAGGTGTACGGCGCGTTGGAGACCAGCTTGCCGAGGCCGAGCGGCCCCACGTCGTAGAGATAGGCGACGAGGGTGCCGCTCTCCTTGGTCGGGGTGAGGGTCGTGTGCAACTTCGCGGTGCCGCGCACCTGCTGAGCCTGTGTGTACTTCTCCGACTGCCAGACGGCGGCCCAGCGGCGGGGGAGCAGCGGGATCGAGGCCATCGGGGGCAGCTGGGCCACCTGGTCGAGGATGCTGGACAGGAAGACGACTCCGCCGTCCGCCCCCGAGTTCACGTTCGCGCGGATGGTGGTCGTGCCCCCGAGAGCGATCTTCCGGTCGGTCGCGGCGACCGACTTCCAGTCCGGATAGCCCTCGTAGCCGCCCGAGGAGCGGGACTTGAGCTGGACGGGCTGCTCGCGGTCGATGCCGTTGTCCTCGCCCCTGAGGTAGTGGTCGAACCAGCGTGCGGTGTCCTTCCACACGTCGTTGGGCAGCCCGAACAGGCCGGTCATCTCTGCGGTCGCGTGGTCTCCCGGCCGCATCTCCAGCCGCTTCGGGCCGGTCAGCTTCTCGTAGAAGTCGGCGTACTGGTTGGGCGGGAAGATCGAGTCGCCCCAGGCGTTGGCGAGCATGATCGCCGCGCCGTTCTTGTTGATCTGGTCGACATAGGTCGCAGCGGAACGTTTCTTCCCCCAGGCGATCAGCTCCGGCTCCTTCGCCAGGTTGGAAGCGTAGAAGTCGTCGAAGGTCTGCCGGAGTTCGGCGCTCTGCCGGCCCGTCACGATGCTGGCGCCGTCCAGCAGGGCGGACGCCTGGAGGTGCTGGGTGCGTCCGGCGTAGATGGAGTCGATCAGGTCCGCCCAGCCGCTCAGCGAGGCGACCGCCTTGACGCGCTTGTCCTGCGCGGCGGTGAGCAGGCTGATGCCGGCGCCGTAGGAGACGCCCGCCATGCCGATGTGCCCGGCGTCCGAGGGGGTGTTCGCGATCGCCCAGTCGATGACCTTCGAGGCGTCGGCGATGTCGGGTGGGCCCGCGACTTCTATCTCGCCGCCCGACTGCCAGAAGCCGCGCACGTTGTACGTGACCACGACGTACCCGGAGTCGGCGAGTTTCTGTGCCTGGGCCAGATACTCGACCTGGGGCAGGCCCCAGCTCGTGGGCATGACGAGCAGCGGGTAGCGGCGCGTGCCGTCGGCCCCGGCCGGGGTGACGACGTTGGCCTTGAGGACGGTGCCGCCGTCACCGGTGATGTCGACGAAGCGGACGGGGTTCGGGGCCGCCTGTGCGGTGGGGGCGAGTCCGAGGGCTGTGCCGGCGACCAGAGCGGCCGAGACGGCGCCTACGGCGGTGGTGCGCAGGGCCTTACGGGTGTGTCCCACGGGTCACTCCTCACTCGTGTAAGTGCAAAGTGACCAGACGGTAACCTCGGCCCCTTACCAGTGGTAACCCGTCGGTAAGTTACGTGCCAGTAACGATTGTTGAGAAGTGGAGGACTTCAGGAGGCCCGGTGGCTGTTGCGTGGAGCGGCGGGCGCGGGCAGCGGGCTCTGTGCCGCCCGTGTCACGTCCTCCACCAGTTCGACGACGTCCGGGCCATAAGCCTGCGAGTTGATCACCTTCAGCAGCAGCACGAAGGAATCGCCGTGCTTGCGGGCCAGCCGCTCGTGGTTGCGGGCGAGGTAGCGGGTGGCGGCCTGGTTGGTGATGGCCCGCTGACCGCAGAAGAGGAACACGGGACGCGCGTCGCGGCGGTCGCCGGCGGTGAGCCGTGCCAGCAGGACGTACTCCGTGATGCCCGGATCGAGGCGGTAGCGCTCGTCGCCGATCTGGAAGGCGCCCCGGTCCGGCCCTGGTTCGGCGTCGATGTTGACGCGCACGCCGGGCAGCATGGCCGCCATGTGCGCCATCATGCGCCGGTTGGACCCCGGGCCGCCGACGCAGAACTCGGTACGCTCACCGAAGCCCTGATGGGCCGAGTCCTGGGTGACCACGTGGAGGTGCGCCCCGCAGCTCTTGATCAGGGCGGAGAGTTCCAGGAGCGCGTACACGTCGAAGCGGTGCACCGCCGGCTCGGTGGCGGCCGGGTCACGGTTGACGACCAGGAGCGACTCGGAGTTCTCGGGCAGCCCGAAGAAGGCCTGCTTGCGCCGGAGTTTCCGCTTCCACAGAAACGTACGGGCGAGCCAGCCCAGCGCGGCGCTGATCCCCGCCGCGACCACACCCAGAACGATGTTGCGCACGTCGTCATTCATGGGCGCGCATGCTAGCGGGCCCGACGCACCGGTGTTCGACGCGTGCCTGACGCGACCAGGGCCATGAATTAAGCTGCGCGGACGGCTTTTGACTGGAGGTGCGGATGCGTCGCCCTGTCGCACGGAATCTGGCGGTCCTGGCGGTTTCGGCCGCCGTGGTGGTGTCGGTGGGGGCGTCCGCGCCACCCGCCGCGCAGAGCGACGGGGGTGAGAAAACCCCACTGGCCGTCGGATACGGCGGCGCTGTCTCCAGCGTCGACCCTGACGCTTCGGCCGCCGGGATCGAGGTCCTGCGCAAGGGCGGCAACGCCGTCGACGCGGCCGTCGCCACGGCCGCCGCGCTCGGTGTCACCGAGCCCTACTCCGCCGGCATCGGCGGGGGCGGCTACTTCGTCTACTACGACGCCAAGTCCCGCAAGGTGCGCACCATCGACGGCCGCGAGACCGCTCCGCTGTCCGCCGACAAGAATCTGTTCACCGAGAACGGCAAGCCCATCCCGTTCGCCGAGGCCGTCAGCAGCGGCCTGAGCGTCGGCACGCCCGGCACGCCCGCCACCTGGCAGACGGCACTGGACCAGTGGGGCAGCAAGCGGCTCGCGAGCGTCCTGAAGCCGGCCGAGCGGCTGGCGCGCGACGGTTTCAGGGTCGACGAGACCTTCCGTTCGCAGACGGCGTCCAACGAGACCCGCTTCCGCTACTTCCCGGACACCGCCGAGCTGTTCCTGCCCGGCGGGCGGCTCCCGGTCGTAGGCTCCACCTTCAAGAACCCCGACCTCGCCCGCACCTACGCGGAACTGGGGAGCAAGGGCGTCGGCGCGCTCTACCGAGGCGGCCTGGGCCGGGAGATCGTCGACACGGTCGACAAGCCGCCCGTAGACCCGGCCTCCGGCTGGAACGCCCGCCCCGGCGACCTGTCCGTCAGGGACCTGGCCGCCTACCGCACCAAGCTCCAGGCACCCACCAGGACCTCGTACCGGGGCCTCGGCGTCTACTCCATGGCGCCGTCGTCCTCCGGCGGCACGACGGTCGGCGAGGCGCTCAACATCCTGGAGCGGACCGACCTGTCGAAGGCGAGCAAGGCGAAGTACCTGCACCGCTTCATCGAGGCGAGCCGGATCGCGTTCGCCGACCGGGGGCGGTGGGTGGGCGACCCCGCGTTCGAGGACGTGCCGACGAAGGAGCTGCTGTCGCAGCGGTTCGCGGACTCGCGCGAGTGCCTGATCAAGGACGACGCGGTGCTCACGAGTCCGGTGGCGCCGGGGGACCCGCGCAACCCGGCGCGCTGCGGCTCCGGCGGCAAGGCCGCTCCGACGACGTATGAGGGTGACAGCACCACGCATCTGACGGTGGCCGACAAGTGGGGCAACGTCGTCGCCTACACGCTCACCATCGAGCAGACCGGCGGCAGCGGGATCACCGTGCCGGGGCGGGGGTTCATCCTCAACAACGAGCTGACGGACTTCTCCTTCACGCCGGCGAACCCCGCCGTGCACGACCCGAACCTGCCCGGGCCGGGGAAGCGGCCCCGGTCGTCGATCTCGCCGACGATCGTGCTCGACCGGCACGACAAGCCGGTGGTGGCGCTGGGGTCGCCGGGTGGGGCGACGATCATCACGACCGTTCTGCAGACGCTGACCGGGTTCGTCGACCGGGGGTTGCCGTTGGTCGACGCGATCGCCGCGCCTCGGGCCAGTCAGCGGAATGCCGCGCAGACCGAGCTGGAGCCGGGGCTGTACGGCAACGCCGAGTTGCGGAAGCAGCTTGAGGCGATCGGGCACTCGTTCAAGGCCAATCCGGAGATCGGTGCGGCTACGGCTGTGCAGCGGCTGCCGGACGGGAAGTGGCTGGCAGCCGCTGAGAAGGTACGGCGGGGTGGGGGGTCGGCGATGGTGGTGCGGCCTTCGCGTTGAGTGCCGGGTGCGGGTGCGTGGGGGCTGGTCGCGCAGTTCCCCGCGCCCCTTTCAGGGCGTTGCTGAACCCTGCGTCTTGAAGGCCAAGTGGCCGTCCTCCACGTCCACCGTCACCCGGCCGTTCTCCTCCACCCTGCCATCCAGCAACAGCCGGGACAGCTCGTTGTCCACCTCGCGCTGGATCGTGCGGCGCAGCGGGCGGGCGCCGTACTCCGGCTGGTAGCCGTGGTCGGCCAGCCATTCCACCGCCCGGTCGGTGAAGGTCACCGTGATGCCCTTGTCCTGGACGAGGGAACGGGTGCGGTCCAGCAGGAGGTTGGTGATCCGGCGCAGCTGTTCCGTGGTGAGCTGGCGGAAGACGACGATCTCGTCGATGCGGTTGAGGAACTCGGGGCGGAAGTGCTCGCGCAGCGGGCGCAGGATCTGCTCGCGCCGGGCCTCCTCGTCCGCGTCGTCGCCGCCCGGCGCGAAGCCCATCGTGGCGCCGCGGCGGGTGATCGCCTCGGAGCCGAGGTTGCTGGTCATCACGATGACGGTGTTGGTGAAGTCCACCGTGCGGCCCTGGGAGTCGGTCAGCCGGCCGTCGTCGAGGACCTGGAGCAGGATGTTGAAGACGTCCGGGTGCGCCTTCTCCACCTCGTCGAGAAGAAGGAGGGAGTACGGGTGGCGGCGGACGACCTCGGTGAGCTGGCCGGCCTCCTCGTGGCCGACATAGCCGGGCGGGGCGCCGACCAGGCGGCTGACGGTGTGCCGCTCCTGGTACTCGCTCATGTCGAGGCGGACCATGCGGTCCTCGCTGCCGAACAGCGCCTCGGCGAGCGCCCGGGCCAGTTCGGTCTTGCCGACCCCGGTCGGGCCGAGGAAGAGGAAGCTGCCGATCGGCCGGTCGGGGCTGGCCAGGCCGGCCCGGGAGCGCAGCACGGCGTCGGAGACGACCCGTACGGCCTCGTCCTGGCCGACCACCCGCTGGTGCAGATGCTCCTCCAGGCCGAGCAGCCGGTCCTTCTCCTCCTGGGTGAGGCTGCTCACCGGGATGCCGGTCTGGCGTGACACCACCTCGGCGATCGACTCGGCCTCGACGACGAGGTCCTGGCCCTCGTCGATCTCGCTCTCGCCGCCGGCCTGGGCGATCCGCTGCTTCACGTCCACGATCCGGTCGCGCAACTGGGTGGCCTGCTCGTACTGCTCGTCCGCGACCGCCTGATCCTTGTCCAGGGTCAGTTGCTCCAGCTCCCGCTCCAGGGCCCGTACGTCCGTGCCCTTGGTCCGGGCCCGCAGCCGCACCCGGGCACCGGCCTGGTCGATGAGGTCGATGGCCTTGTCCGGCAGGCGGCGGTCGGTGAGATAGCGGTCCGACAGCTCCACGGCCGCCACCAGCGCCTCGTCGGTGTAGCGGACCTGGTGGTGGGCCTCGTAGCGGTCCCGCAGGCCACGCAGGATCTCGATCGTGTCCGCGGCGGTCGGCTCCGGGACCATGATCGGCTGGAAGCGGCGGGCCAGCGCGGCGTCCTTCTCGATCCGGCGGTACTCCTCCAGCGTGGTGGCGCCGACGATGTGCAGCTCGCCGCGGGCGAGGGCCGGTTTGAGGATGTTGCCGGCGTCCAGCGAACTGCCGTCGCCGCCACCGGAACCGGCGCCCACGACCGTGTGCAGCTCGTCGATGAAGATGATCAACTGCTCCGAGTGGGACCGGATCTCACTGACGATGTTGTTCATCCGCTCCTCGAAGTCACCCCGGTAGCGGGTGCCCGCGACGACGCCCGTCAGGTCCAGGGCGACCACGCGGCGCCCGATCAGTATGTCGGGCACGTCCCCCTCGGAGACGCGCTGCGCCAGCCCCTCCACGACGGCGGTCTTGCCGACCCCCGCGTCACCGATCAGCACCGGGTTGTTCTTGCCGCGGCGGGAGAGGACCTCGACGGTCTGCTCGATCTCCTCGTCCCGGCCGATCACCGGGTCGATACGCCCCTGCCGGGCCAGTTCGGTGAGGTCGCGGCCGTACTTGTCCAGGGTCGGCGTGTTCGTCGGGCGCGGCCGCTCGGCCTGCGGGACCTCCGGTGCCTCGGGCGGGGCGGAGGGCGCGAAGCGGGCCGCGTTCAGGATGTGCCCGGCGGCCGAGTCGGGGTTCGAGGCCAGGGCGCTGAGCACGTGCTCCGGGCCGATGTAGCCGTAGCCGCGGGCCCGGGCCATGTCGTGCGCGTCCAGCAGCGCCCGCTTGGCGGCCGGGGTGAGGGACAGCGCGGTCGGCGGCGGCGCGTCCTCGGGGCCGTGCTGGGCCGGGCCCGACCGGTCGTCGATCTGCGACGCCAGCGAGTCGGGATTGGCTCCGGCCTTGCTGAGCAGGGTCCGGGTGGGCTCGGTGGCGAGCGCCGCCCGCAGCAGATGCTCCGTGTCGAGGTCCCGGCTGCCGTGCTCGGCGGCGTACTGCGCGGCACCGCGCACGAGCTCCCGGGCCGGCTGGCTGAGCAGCCGCCCGAGGTCGATCTGCCGGGGGCCCGGACGCGGTCCGCCGAAGAAGCGTGCGAGGAATTCTCCGAAGGGATCCGAGCCGTAGCCCTCCGGGCTGGTGAAGCCGCTGCTCATGGGCCTTCCGTTCCCGGCGTCCCCGGCGCCCGGGCGGGGGACACCCTCGCTGGTCGACGTGCCGGGGCCGGGTAACCCGGGTGGCAGCCGGTTACACCTGGGGCGCGCTCGTAGAACACCTTCGCACGATCGTGGTCGGCGAGCACCTTTGGGGCGTTTCAGGAGGATTCGGGGTATCGGGCACGCGGGTGGCGTGGTTCAGCGTGCCGTCAGGATCCTCGGTCCGGAATCCGTGATCGCCACCGTGTGCTCCGCGTGGGCCGCGCGGGAGCCGTCGTTCGTCTTCAGGGTCCAGCCGTCGGGTGCCGCGTGGTAGGCGTCCGTGCCGCCCCCGATGACCATGGGCTCGATCGCCAGCACCATGCCGTGCCGCAGGCGCATGCCCCGTCCCGGCCGGCCCTCGTTCGGCACCCCGGGGTCCTCGTGCATGCGGCGGCCGATGCCGTGGCCGCCGAAGCCGTCCGGGATGCCGTAACCGGCGCCGCGGCACACCGTGCCGATCGCGTGGGCGATGTCGCCGACGCGGTTGCCCACGACGGCCGCCTCGATGCCCGCGGCGAGGGCCCGCTCGGCGGTCTCGACCAGGCGCGGATCGCCCTTGCGCGGGGTGCCGACGATGAAACTGAGGGCCGAGTCGCCGACCCAGCCGCCCAGTTCGGCGCCGAAGTCCAGGGACACGAGGTCACCGTCGCGCAGGCGGTAGGGGCCCGGGACGCCGTGCACGATCGCGTCGTTGACCGAGGCGCACAGGACGGCGGGGAACGGGGTCGGCGCGAAGGACGGACGGTACCCCAGGAACGGCGAGGTCGCGCCCGCCTCGCGCAGCACGTCGTGCGCCACCTCGTCCAGTTCCAGCAGGGAGACGCCCACGTGGGCGGCCTGGCGCGCTGCCGTCAGGGCGCGGGCGACGACCTGGCCCGCCTCGTACATGGCATCGATCGATGTGTCGGTCTTGAGTTCCACCATGCCAATTACTATACCGGTATTAGAATGGGGGGCATGGTGCGCACCCCTCTCACCCCCGAAGAGCGCGAACGCGGCGAACGGCTGGGCCGGCTGCTGCGTGAGGCGCGTGGCGACCGGAGCATGACGGAGATCGCCGCGAACGCGGGCATCTCCGCCGAGACCCTCCGGAAGATCGAGACCGGACGGGCCCCCACCCCGGCCTTCTTCACGGTGGCCGCGCTGGCCGGCGTGCTCGGGCTGTCCATGGACGAAGTGGCGCAGCGGTGCGCGCCTGCACCGGTCTGACGTCCTGGCACTGAGGCGCCCGCGTCGCGCGCGAAAACTCCCCGTAGCACTCCCGTAACACGACTGGTGTTGCCTACTGGGCGGAGCGCTCCGGTCTGGCGGGAGTTGAGCGATGGCAGCGGATCAACTCCCGGGCAGGGTCCGGGAGTTCGCGAACTACCTGGACGGTCTGCTGGCGCGCCTGGATGCGTCCGGCGGCTGGTGCGCCGTGTTCTGGCAGCGCGACCCGGAGGGCATGCGGGCCTGCCTCGACGGGCAGGAGGTGCCGCCCTGGGACGTGGTGGAGGCGCTGCTGCAGGACCTCGCCGGGCAGTACGGTCCCGGCGGCGTGGGCCCGGAGACAGAGCACGCCCGGTCCCTTCATGCCGCCGCGCTCGCCGCGTACGACGCCCGGCCGGGGGGCCGCGACGCCCTCGGGGACCGGCTGGACGTCATGCTCCGCGAGCAGAAGTACGCCGCCGAACGCCAGGCGGACCTGGCCCGCCTCCTCGCCTCGGCCCTCACCCGCGAACAGGCCGACACCCTCCGCCTCGACCTTGCCTGGGCCCAGGACGACCACGAACGCGCGACGGCGCGCTGCGCGGAGTTGCGCGACCGGATGTCCCGCCTGGACGACCACGACCGCGGCGCCGCCGCCTTCTTCGAGGGGCGGGGTGCGGCGGCCGGGCCGGGGGGCGTCCCGGGTGCGAGGAGTGAGGGGACGCCGGGGGTCTTCGGCAGCGGGGTAGGGGCCTGGGCCGGGGGCGGTGGAGTTGCTTCGGGGCGATCCGAGGGTGTGCGTGGTGGGGAAGCCACCGGGGATGCCGGGAGCGTGCGGGGCGGGGAGGCGCCAGGGGCTGCCGGGGGTGCGCGTGGTGGGCCGGAGCCAGGGGCGTCTGCGGCGGTGTCCGGCGGCGGGGCGCCGACGGATGCTCCGCGTGGCGGCGCCGGCCCGAGCAGGCGGGCTGATGTGTTCGGTGGCGCGAGGTCGGTGGCAGGCGGACCGGGGTTCGGGGCTGGTGCGGTCGGGGGCGGATCCTGGGCGTCCGGCGGCGGTGCGGCTGAGGATGGCGGCGCGCTCGGGGGTGCTGGGGGCGCGGGTGATGTCCGCGCGTACGGCGCAGGACCGAGCGGGTCGGCGGATGTGTTCGGTGGCGCGAGGCCGGCGGCAGGCGGAGCGGAGTTCGGGGCTGGTGCGGTCGGGGGCGGATCCCGGGCGGCCGAGGGTGGTGGTGACGCGGCCGAGGGCGGTGTCCGTGGGTACGGCGACGGAAGGGCGGCTGCCGGGGCTCAGAGTGCCCCGGGCGGTCCGTACGGCCCCGGGGCGCCCGCCGCGCCGTGGCACTCCGCCCAGCAGCAGACGCCGTCCGGCACGGCCGGTCGGCACGACACCCGGCACGCGGACGCCGGCCCGGAGCCGGAGCGGGACGCCCGGAAGCATCCGGCGGGCGGGGCCGTTCCCGCCCCGGTTCCGGCCTCCGAGCCCCCGGCCCCGCAACCGCTCACGCCCAAGCAGCGCAAACGCCGGCGCGGCGGTGCCCGGTTCGCCGGGATGGACGAGGAGGAGGCCGCGCCCGTCGTCGTGCCGCCCGCGGCCGTACCGACGCTGCCCGAGCCCGCCCCCGTGACCGGCCGCACCCGGGGCGGCGCGCGGTTCGCCGGGGCCGCCGAAGAAGGCGAGGCTCAGCACGCCGTGGAGCCGCAGGGTGCGGCAGGCGGCGCGGCGGACCGGACGGAGGTCGCGAGGACCGTCGAGACACTGGCACGGCTGCGTGCCGAGGGGCGCAGCGGGGAGGCGCATGTGCTGCTGGTCGAGCTGACCTCCTCGGCCCCCGCCCGGTTCCCGCTGCTCGCGGGCGAGCTGGAGCGGGCCGGTCTGGGCGCGGACTGGCAGACCCTGCTGTGGGAGGCCGCCTCGCTGCCCGCGGGGCGGCTGGTCGCAGCGGCGGACGCGCTGAGCGCGGCAGGGCGCGTGGGCGACGGGCAGCAGATCCTGCGGCAGGGCGTCGCCCGGCCCCCGGCCGAGGTCGGTGCGGCCGTCCTCGGGCTGGCCGCCGAGGGCCGTCACCGCGAGGTGCGCGCGCTGCTCGACGCGTACGTCAGAGCCCGCACCCCCGAGGAGGCCGCTCGTAGCGCCGAGCCTGATCCGCGGCGCCTCGTACCGCTTCTGCTGGCAGCCGCGCAGGGTGTGTCGGACGAGCGTCGCTGGGATCTCGTGCACGCGCTCCGGGTCGCCGGATTCCCCGCCTGACCGGCGCCGCCGTGCCCAGCGCGACTCACCCACAGGAGTGCGAATCGCGCTCCGGCCAGCGGGTTGGGGACGATGGTCTTGGCAAGCCCGAGCCGGAGGCTTACGTTCGTGGCTCTACGGCCCGTTTCTACGGGCGTAGAGACGCAGACGTCGCGTCGAAGGAGCAGCTCATGGCCAACGTCGTACGTGCCGCTCTGGTCCAGGCCACCTGGACCGGCGACACCGAGTCCATGGTGGCGAAACACGAGGAGCACGCCCGCGAGGCGGCCCGCCGGGGCGCGCAGATCATCGGCTTCCAGGAAGTCTTCAACAGCCCCTACTTCTGTCAGGTCCAGGAGCCCGAGCACTACCGCTGGGCCGAGCCCGTCCCGGACGGCCCGACCGTCCAGCGCATGCGGGCGCTCGCACGCGAGACCGGCATGGTGATCGTCGTGCCGGTGTTCGAGGTCGAGCAGTCCGGCTTCTACTACAACACGGCGGCCGTGATCGACTCCGACGGCAGCTACCTCGGCAAGTACCGCAAGCACCACATCCCGCAGGTCAAGGGCTTCTGGGAGAAGTACTACTTCAAACCCGGCAACCTCGGCTGGCCCGTCTTCGACACCGCCGTCGGCAAGGTCGGCGTCTACATCTGCTACGACCGCCACTTCCCGGAGGGCTGGCGCGAGCTCGGCCTGAGGGGCGCCCAGCTGGTCTACAACCCCTCCGCCACCCACCGGGGCCTGTCGTCCCACCTGTGGCGGCTGGAGCAGCCCGCCGCGGCCGTCGCCAACGAGTACTTCGTCGCCGCGATCAACCGCGTGGGCCAGGAGGAGTACGGGGACAACGACTTCTACGGGACGTCGTACTTCGTCGACCCGCGCGGACAGTTCGTCGGCGACGTCGCCAGCGACAGCAAGGAGGAGCTCCTCGTCCGCGACCTGGACCTCGGCCTCGTCGAGGACGTGCGGCAGCAGTGGGCCTTCTACCGCGACCGCCGCCCCGACGCCTACGAAGGGCTGGTGCGACCGTGACCGACGACCTGCTGGGCCGCCACCGGACCGTGCTCCCCGACTGGCTCGCCCTCTACTACGAGGAGCCCATCGAGATCACCCACGGCGAGGGCCGCCACGTCTGGGACGCCCAGGGCAACCGGTACCTCGACTTCTTCGGCGGCATCCTCACCACGATGACCGCCCACGCGCTGCCCGAGATCACCAAGGCGGTGAGCGAGCAGTCCGCGCGGATCATCCACTCCTCGACCCTGTACCTCAACCGGCAGATGATCGAACTCGCCGAGCGCATCGCCCAGTTGAGCGGCATCCCGGACGCCCGGGTCTTCTTCACCACGTCCGGTACCGAGGCCAACGACACCGCCCTGCTGCTGGCCACCACGTACCGGCGCAGCAACACGGTCCTGGCGATGCGCAACAGCTACCACGGCCGCTCCTTCAGCTCGGTCGGCATCACCGGCAACAGCGGCTGGTCCCCGACCTCGCTGTCCCCGCTGCAGACGCTCTACGTGCACGGCGGTGTGCGCACCCGCGGCCCCTACGCGGCCCTGAGCGACGCCGAGTTCATCGCGGCCTGCGTCGAGGACCTGGAGGACCTGCTCGGCCACACCCGCCCGCCGGCCGCGCTGATCGCCGAGCCCATCCAGGGCGTCGGCGGCTTCACCTCACCGCCGGACGGGCTGTACGCCGCCTTCCGCGAGGTGCTGAACGAGCGCGGCATCCTGTGGATCGCCGACGAGGTGCAGACCGGCTGGGGCCGCACCGGCGAGCACTTCTGGGGCTGGCAGGCCCACGGGCGCAACGGACCGCCGGACATCATGACCTTCGCCAAGGGCATCGGCAACGGCATGTCCATCGGCGGAGTCGTCGCCCGCTCCGAGATCATGAACTGCCTGGACTCCAACAGCATCTCCACGTTCGGCGGCACCCAGATCACCATGGCGGCGGGCCTCGCCAACCTCAACTACCTCGTGGAACACGACCTCCAGGGCAACGCGCGGCGCGTCGGCGGCCTGCTCATCGAGCGGTTGCGGTCCGCCGCCGCGCAGGTGCCCGCCGTACGGGAGGTCCGCGGGCGCGGCCTGATGATCGGCATCGAGGTGACCAAGCCCGGCACCGACGAGGCCGATCCGCAGGCCGCCACGGCCGTCCTGGAGGCAGCCCGCGAGGGCGGCCTGCTGCTCGGCAAGGGCGGTGGCCACAACACCAGCTGTCTGCGGGTCGCCCCGCCGCTGTCCCTCAACGTCGCGGAGGCCGAGGAGGGCGCCGAGATCCTCGAGAACGCTCTGAGGAGCATCCGATAGCAGCGCACCGAGGCAATTGACGCAAGGGAAGTCGCCATGGCCACCACCCCGGACACCTGGGAACCCGCCCTGTCGGTCCGGCAGGTCCTCACTCTGGAGCGGGTGCTCGCCGGGGAGCCCGAGGTGGTGGCCGGGGCGAGGCACCTGGACCGGCCGGTGCGCTGGGTGCACGTCGCCGAGGCCGCCGACGTCGGTGTGATGCTCAGCGGCGGCGAGATGGTCCTCACCACCGGCGTGCTGCTCGCCGGTGACGAGGACAAGCAGGCCGAGTACGTCCGGTCGCTGCACCGCGCGGAGGCCGCCGCCGTCGTCCTCGGACTCGGCCGCGCCTTCCCCGCCGCGCCGGACGTGATGCGCCGGGCGGCCGAGCGGTGCGGTCTGCCGATGGTCGTCCTGCACCGGCCCTTCCCCTTCGCCGATCTCACCGAGGAGGTCCAGTCACGGCTCGTGCGGCGCAAGTTCGCCGCCGTCAGCCTCTCCGAGGCCGTCCGCACCGAACTCACCGCCCTCATCACCGCGGGCGCCCCGCTGCAACGCCTGCTCGACGAGGTCGCCCGGCACAGCGCCTGCCCGGTCGTCGTCACCAACCTCGCCCACCGTGTCCTCGGCACGGCGGGGGAGCGGCCCGCGGTCGACGACGTCCTGCGCGACTGGGAACGCATCGCCCGCCAGGCCGGTGGCACCGAGGGCGACGGCTGGATCCGGGCCGAACTGGGCGGGCGCGGGGAGCGCTGGGGCCGCATCGTGCTGTGCGGCTACCGGGGCGACACCGCGACCGGGCGGCTGCTGGCCGACCGCGCGGCCGAGGCCCTCGTCCTGCACCGCATGCTCGGCGGCACGGCGGCCTGCTCGTGGGAGGAGCAGTCGGCGCAGAGCCTGCTCACCGACCTGGTCAGCGGTGTCGTACCGGCACGGCAATTGCTGCCCCGGGCCCGCGCGGCCGGACTGCCCGTCAACCGGCGGACCTTCGTGCCGCTGGTCGTCCGCGACGGCGACACCGGCCGCCTCGACCGGCTGCTGCGGCTGCTGGGCCTGCCCGGCCTGGTCGCCGAACTCGCCGACGGCGCCACCGCCGTACTGCTCAGCCTCGCCCGCGACCAGGACGCGGGCGCCCTCGCCGCCCACTTCGCGACCAGGCTGCGGACCGAGCCGGGGTCGGAGGCCCGCACGATCGTCGCCGCCGCCGACCCCCGGGCCGTCTGGGACGACGTACCCGCGGGACTGCGCGAGGCCCAGCACGTGGCGGACGCGGTCGCCGACTCCACGGCGGCCCTCGACCTCCCGCCGGTCGTCCGTCTGAAGGACGTCCACCTGCGCGGTCTGATCCGTCTCCTGCGGGACGATCCGCAGGTGCAGTCCTTCGCGGAGCGGGAGCTGGACGGGCTGCTGTGCGAGAGCGACGAGGACCTGCTGTCCGTCCTGCGCACCTACCTCGCCACCGGCCGCAACAAGTCCCGCACGGCCCAGCTCCACCACGTCTCCCGCCCGGCGCTCTACCGCCGCCTGGAAGCCATACAGGTCCGCCTCGGGGTGGACCTCGACGACTTCGAGCAGGCCGCCTCCGTGCACATCGCGCTCCTCGCGCACGACGCGCAACAGCAGTGAAACCTGTGACCACCTGGGAAAACGGCGGTGAAACATGGACCCACGGCAGCGTGACACGGTGACACGCCGCACGCCCCCAGACGTGACACGGTGCAACTCAAAGACCACTTCGCGACTTCCTAGGCTCACGGCACACCGAGCGACCGGAGGTCCCGATGAGCAGAGTGATCCGTGCCGCCGTCTTCCAGACCGCCTGGACGGGCGACAAGGAGTCGATGATCCAGGTCCACGAGCAGGCGGCCCGCGACGCGGCCGCGCAGGGTGCTCAGGTCCTGTGCTTCCAGGAGCTGTTCTACGGACCGTACTTCTGCCAGGTCCAGGACCCGGCCTTCTACGAGTACGCCGAGCAGATCCCCGAGGGCCCCATCGTCCGGCGCTTCCAGGCCCTCGCGAAGGAACTGGGCATCGTCCTGGTCCTGCCGATGTACGAGGAGGAGCAGCCCGGCGTCCTCTACAACACCGCGGCCGTGATCGACGCGGACGGCTCCTACCTCGGCAAGTACCGCAAGACCCACATCCCCCAGGTGCGCGGCTTCTGGGAGAAGTTCTACTTCCGCCCCGGCAACAGCGGCTGGCCCGTCTTCGACACGGCCGTGGGCAAGGTCGGCGTCTACATCTGCTACGACCGCCACTTCCCGGAGGGCTGGCGGGCACTCGGCCTCGCGGGCGCCGAGATCGTCTTCAACCCCTCCGCCACCTCGCGCGGCCTGTCGGCCTACCTCTGGCAGCTGGAACAGCCGGCCGCGGCCGTGGCCAACGAGTACTTCGTCGGCGCGATCAACCGGGTCGGAGTCGAGGAGTACGGCGACAACGACTTCTACGGCACCTCGTACTTCGTCGACCCGGAGGCCCAGTTCGTCGGCGAGGTCGCGAGCGACAAGGAGCCCGAACTGGTCGTCCGCGACCTGGACATGGCCAAACTCCGCGAGGTCCGCGACCGCTGGCAGTTCTACCGGGACCGGGCACCGGGGGCGTACGGGCCTCTGACAGCACCGTAAGGAACCCAGGGGCGCGGGGAACTGCGCGACCAGCCACACACAACCGTCACGTTCAAACGGCGAGGAGCGACAGAGCATGAGCACCCGAACCGTCATCCGAGGCGGCCTCGTCATCACCGCCTCCGACGAACTACACGCCGACGTCCTGATCGAGGACGGTCGAATCGCCGCCCTCGCAGCCTCCAACACCCCCGCCGCGGAGGCCTTCACCGCAGACCGGGTCATCGACGCCACCGGAAAGTACGTCATCCCCGGCGGCGTCGACGCCCACACCCACATGGAGCTGCCCTTCGGCGGCACCTTCGCCTCCGACACCTTCGAGACCGGCACCCGCGCCGCCGCCTGGGGCGGCACGACGACGATCGTCGACTTCGCCGTGCAGAGCGTCGGGCACAGCCTCCGCGAGGGCCTGGACGCCTGGCACGCCAAGGCCGACGGCAACTGCGCCATCGACTACGGCTTCCACATGATCGTCTCCGACGTCAACGAGCACACGCTCAAGGAGATGGACCACCTGGTCGAGGAGGGCGTCACCTCCTTCAAGCAGTTCATGGCCTACCCGGGCGTCTTCTACAGCGACGACGGCCAGATCCTGCGCGCCATGCAGCGCTCCGCCGACAACGGCGGCCTGATCATGATGCACGCCGAGAACGGCATCGCGATCGACGTCCTGGTCGAACAGGCGCTGGCCCGCGGCGAGACCGACCCGCGCCACCACGGCGAGGTCCGCAAGGCCCTGCTGGAGGCCGAGGCCACCCACCGCGCCATCAAGCTCGCGCAGGTGGCCGGCGCGCCCCTGTACGTCGTGCACGTCTCGGCGACGGAGGCGGTCGCCGAGCTGGCCCGGGCCCGGGACGAGGGGCTGCCCGTCTTCGGCGAGACGTGCCCGCAGTACCTGTTCCTGTCCACGGACAACCTCGCCGAGCCGGACTTCGAGGGCGCCAAGTACGTGTGCAGCACACCGCTCAGGCCCCGGGAGCACCAGGCGGCACTGTGGCGGGGCCTGCGCACGAACGACCTCCAGGTCGTCTCGACCGACCACTGCCCGTTCTGCTTCGTGGGCCAGAAGGAACTCGGCCGCGGCGACTTCTCCAAGATCCCCAACGGCCTTCCGGGCGTCGAGAACCGTATGGACCTGCTCCACCAGGCGGTGCTCGACGGGCACATCTCCCGCCGCCGCTGGATCGAGATCGCCTGCGCCTCCCCGGCCCGGATGTTCGGCATGTACCCGAAGAAGGGCACCATCGCGCCGGGCGCCGACGCCGACGTCGTCATCTACGACCCGCACGCCGAGCAGGTCATGTCGGCCGAGACGCACCACATGAACGTCGACTACTCGGCGTACGAGGGCAAACGCACCACCGGCCGGGTCGAGACGGTCCTCTCGCGCGGCGAACTCGTCATCACCGAGCGGGAGTACACCGGACACGCCGGGCACGGCGTCTTCACCCCGCGTTCCACCTGTCAGTACCTCAACTAGGGAGTGGAGCGGATGGACTTCGGACTCGTCCTGCAGACCGACCCGCCGGCCTCGCGGGTGATCAGCCTGATGAAACGCGCGGAACGCAACGGCTTCTCGTACGGCTGGACCTTCGACTCCGCCGTGCTGTGGCAGGAGCCGTTCGTGATCTACAGCCAGATCCTGGCCAACACGACCAAGCTGAAGGTCGGGCCGATGGTGACCAACCCGGGCACCCGCACCTGGGAGGTCACCGCCTCCACCTTCGCCACCCTCAACGACATGTTCGGCAACCGCACGGTCTGCGGCATCGGCCGCGGCGACTCCGCGATGCGGGTGGCCGGCCGCAAGCCCAACACCCTGGCCCGGATCAGCGAGGCCATGAAGGTCATCCGGGCCCTGGGCAGCGGAGGGGAGGCCGACCTCGGCGGCGGCACCGTCGTCCGCTTCCCCTGGATCAAGCCGGGCGCCGAACTGCCCGTGTGGATGGCCGCGTACGGCCCCAAGGCCCTGAAGATGACCGGCGAGGAGGCGGACGGGTTCATCCTCCAGCTCGCCGACCTGTATCTCACCGAGTACATGGTCAAGGCCGTGAAGGACGCGGCCGTCGCCGCCGGCCGGGACCCCGACGCGGTGACCATCTGCGTGGCCGCCCCGGCCTATGTCACCGAGGACGACTCACCCGAGGCGCTCGCCCACGCGCGCGAGCAGTGCCGGTGGTTCGGCGGCATGGTCGGCAACCACGTCGCCGACCTGGTCTCCAAGTACGGCGAGCACTCCTCCCAGGTGCCCGACGAACTCACCGACTACATCAAGGCCCGCCAGGGCTACGACTACTCCCACCACGGGCGCAGCGGAAACCCCGACACCCAGTTCGTGCCCGACGAGATCGTCGACCGGTTCTGCCTGATCGGCCCGCCCGAGCGGCACATCGAGAAGCTGAACGCGCTGCGCGCCCTCGGCGTGGACCAGTTCGCCGTCTACGACATGCACGACGCGCAGGAGGCCGTGATCGACGCGTACGGGACGCGGGTCATCCCGGCCGTCAACTCCTGACGCCCCCGCCCGGCACCACCTCTCCTCGAACTCCCCCTTCCCGGCGGCCCGGGAAGGGGGCCCCGGACGCTCCCGAGCGCACCCCCCATCGGCGTCACCCGCATGGCCTTTCCCGTCCCACCTCCCCTGATTGGCCTGGCACATGACCGATACCGCTCCCACGGCACCACCGCCGACCTCCCAAGTCACCCTCGCCGACGGCCGGGTGGAGATCGCCCCGGGCGCCCCCGCACCGACCGGTCCCTACGCCAACGAGGACCTGCTGCCGGTCCCCGTCGAGAAGCGCACCTGGACCACGTACAACTTCTCCGCGCTGTGGGTCGGCATGGCCCACAACACGGCCTCCTGGACCCTGGCCTCCGGGCTCATAGCCGTCGGCATGGACTGGAAGCAGGCGGTGCTCACCATCGCCCTGGCCAACGTCATCGTGCTGATACCGATGCTGCTCACCGGGCACGCCGGACCGAAGTACGGCATCCCCTTCCCGGTCTTCGCCCGTGCCTCCTTCGGCATCCGCGGGGCCAACCTGCCCGCCGTCGTCAGGGCGTTGGTGGCGTGCGGCTGGTTCGGCATCCAGACCTGGATCGGCGGCGAGGCCATCTACTTCCTCGCCGGCAAGCTCATCGGCACCGGCTGGACGGACGCCGCGAAGGTCGGCGGCTACGCCTGGACCATGTGGCTGTCGTTCGCGATCTTCTGGGCGCTGCAGGTCGTCATCATCTACCGGGGCATGGAGACGATCCGCCGCTTCGAGAACTGGGCGGCGCCCTTCGTGCTCGTCGGCGCGTTCGTGATGCTGTGGTGGATGAGCGACAAGGCGGGCGGCTTCGGCCCGCTCTTCGACCAGCCCTCCAAGCTCGGCTGGGGCGCCGACTTCTGGAAGCTGTTCGCGCCCGCCCTGATGGGCATGATCGGCTTCTGGTCCACGCTGTCGCTGAACATCCCCGACTTCACCCGCTACGGCAAGAGCCAGAAGGCACAGACCCGGGGCCAGGCGCTCGGTCTGCCCACGACCATGACGCTCTTCGCCTTCCTGTCCGTGATGGTCACCTCGGGCTCGCAGGCCGTCTACGGCGAGGCGATCTGGGACCCGGTCAAGCTCGCGGCCAAGACGGACAGCACGGTGGGCCTGCTCTTCGCGCTGGTCACCGTCCTGGTGGCGACGCTCTCCGTCAACGTCGCGGCCAACCTGGTCTCACCGGCCTTCGACTTCTCCAACATCGCGCCCCGCAGGATCAGTTTCCGGGCCGGCGCCCTCGCCACCTGCGTCCTCGGTGTGCTGATCTTCCCGTGGAAGCTGTACTCCGACCCGCAGGGCTACATCTTCACCTGGCTCGGCCTGGTCGGCGGACTGCTCGGCACCGTCGCGGGCATCCTCATCGCCGACTACTGGATCCTGCGCCGCGCCCGGCTGGACCTGGCCGACCTGTACCGCACGGGCGGCCGCTACTGGTACGAGGGCGGCTGGAACTGGCGGGCCGTCGTCGCCTTCGTGGTCGGGGGCGTCCTCGCCGTCGGCGGCGCGAGCTTCAAGCCGCTGATCGACGGCCGCCCGATCCCGGCGCTGGCCGAGCTGGCCGACTACGGCTGGGCGGTGGGCCTGGGCACGTCGATGGTGCTGTACCTGGCGCTGATGGCGTTGCGGGGCCGGCATCGCGGCACGGTCTGACCCGGGTGGGTGCGCTGGAGGGCGATCAGCCCTTGCCGCCCTCGGCCTCCAGCGCGGCCACCGCCTCCTTGGCGGCCTTGATGGCGCCCTTGTTGATCGTGTCCGTACTGGGCGCCTTCTTCGACTCGAAGTCACTGCCGTTGTACGTGATGGTCACCAGCGCGTTGGAGGCGCTGACGAACACCTGGCCCTCGCGGGTCTCCTGCTTGTCCTCGGTGGTGAGGTTGACGATGGAGTACGCGCTGTCGCCGAGGCCCGGGACGGCGCCGCCGCCGCTCTTCTCCTCGGTGCGTTTCCTGTAGGCCTTCTGCGCGGCCTCGTCCGACTCCAGCACCTCGTAGGACACGTCGAGCCAGCGGTAGTCGTAGCCGTCGAGGGCGTTCCAGGAGCAGGTGCGGCGCAGGTCCGAGTCCGTGGACGGGATCTCCTTCCCGGCCGTCTTGGCGCCCGGCACCAGCGACTCGACCGTCTTCTTGGCGACGCTCTCGCAGGGCGCGGGCGCGGCCGAGTACGCCTTGGACACCGTCTCCGTCGACGGGCCGGACGCGGACTGGGTCTCGGTCTTCTCCTCGGCCGAGGTGTGCTCGGTGTCCTGCGGCGCGGCGAGCGGACCGGAGGACAGAGCCCAGCCCATGGTCGCGAGCACGACCACCGGGGACAGGCGTGCGGTCAGGGCCAGGGGCAGAGGTAGGGAACGCACGGCGCCCTTCTGTGGGGGACGGACGGTGCGGAGCGGGCCCGCACGGCGGACGGGACGCCAGTGTCACACGGCTGCCTGCGGGGCGGAAGCGCGGCCTGGAACTCAGGGCGTCGGCAATACCGTTCGCGGTGATGCGGTCGCGCTGCGCAGCCTTGATCCATGCCTTCTCCATCCATCTGGGGTAATTCGCGACATGTCCCAAGTCCCCGCTGTTCGCCAGGACATAGCCGCCCTCTTATGACCAGGGCAGGACCAGCGCGCCCCAGGCGACGACGGGCCCGACGGCGACGATGCCGCCGGTGTAGCCGATGACCTGGCGGTAGAAGCGGCGGGAGTCCACCCCGCGGGCGTTGCTGAGGACGAGCGCGCCGTTGGTGGAGAAGGGCGAGGTGTCGACGATCGTCGTGGAGACGGCGAGCGCGGCGATCAGTCCGGCGGCGCTGAGGTGGCTGGAGAGCAGCAGCGGCACGGCGATGGGGATGATCGCGGTGAGGATCGCGGTGGAGGAGGCGAAGGCGGAGGTGATGGCCACGGTGAAGCACAGCAGCAGGGCGACGGCGACCGGTGCGCCCAGGCCCGCCGCGTGTTCGGAGATGCTCTCGATGATGCCGGCCTTCTCCAGCATGGCGATGTAGGTCATCATGCCCGCGACCAGCAGCAGGGTGGCCCAGCTGACGCCGTCCACGGCCTTCTCCTGTCGCTTCATGTCCACCAGGGCCAGCAGGGCACCGGCCGCCAGGGCCAGGAAGCCGATCTCCAGATGGAAGCCGAGAGCACCGACGACGAGGGCGACCAGGCAGGCGAGGGTGAGCCACTGGCGCCAGTCGGGCCTGCCGGACACGGAGACGTCCTCGTCCCCGGACGCCTCCTCGGAACCCTCGGCCAGTGGGGCGGGGCGCTTGGCGAGCAGTGCGTAGGTGAGGGCCGAGAGCACCAGGTTGATCAGGAAGCTGGCGCTGAACAGCGTCACCGCGGAGACCTGCAGTTCGGTCTTGTCGACCAGGCCGAGGACCAGCGCGCCGGAGACGGCGAGCGGGGAGAACGCGCCCGCGTGTCCGCCGCTGATCACCATCATGCCGACGACCAGCGGGTTGAGCTTGTAGCGGTAGGCGAAGTTCATGCCGATCGGCGCGAGGATCGCGACCGCCGCGGGAGTGAAGGTGCCGAACGCCGTCAGCAGTGCGGCCACCAGGAACAGCACCCAGGGGATGAGCGCGACCTTGCCGCGTACCAGCCGTACCCCGGCCGCGACGAGCCAGTCGATGGTGCCGTTGCGGCGGGCGACGGAGAACAGGTAGGTGACCCCGACGATGGTGACGAAGAGCTTCGCTGGGAACCCCTCGAAGATCTCGTCCTCGGTGAGGCCGAGCGAGGCGGTGCCGACGGCGAAGGTGGCGACGAAGGCGAGGATGCCCAGGTTGATCGGCAGTACCGTGCCGACCACGAACATCACCAGCAGCGCGCCTATGGAGATCACTTCAGCAGACATCTTTGTCCTTGGTGCGAGGGGGAGGGGCGCGCCCGGAGGGCGCGAGGGTATACCGGTGCGGCCGGCTGGGGGACCGGCTGACCGAGGTGATGTCCGTCCCGGTTCAGGCGGCCTGCGTGCGGCCTGTTTCCGGGACGTAGATGCGGGCGTCGGCGAGCAGCCGTGCCGCGCGCTGCACGGTGACCCGTTGCGGCAGGCCGTCCCGTATGTCGGTGCAGCGGACCGAGACGATGCCGGCGGGTGTGCCGAGACGCAGCCATTCGTCGGTCGGACCACCCGCGGCCCGGCAGATCACGGAGTCCTCGACGAGTCCGGCCGCGGCGACGGCGACGGCGGAGGTCAGGCCGATCGCGGGGTGCGGGGCGTTCATGCTGAGCATGCGCACCGAGATGTCGTACTCCTCGGCCGCGATCTCGTCCCCGAGGGTGGTGGTGTACGGCACGGGCGGACCCACCAGGCCCACCTTGGGCACCGCGTCGCCCGGTTCCGTGCCGGGCTCGAGCAGCCCCATCAGCGGCGCGGCGGCATGACGCACGGTGCGCAGCCAGGGCACGTCCGCGCTGATCCGTTCCGGGGGCTCGGCGCCGGTACGGCCCGCTCCGAGGGCGTCGACGAGGACGACCGGGGCCCCGGCGTCCACCATGCTCACCCGTACCGGCTCGCCGGCGGTGACCCGCAGGTCCTGCGCCGCCTGACCGGTGGGAAGCAGTAAACCGGTGGTGCCGCCGGCCGGATCGCGGAAGGTGAGACCGACGGCGACCCCGCCGGCCCGGGTGCCGGGTATCGTCTGACGGCCGAAGTGGCGCACCACGCCTCCGGTGGTGTCCACGAGTCCTTCCAGGACCGAGCCGGTGTTGGTGTTGCGCATCACCACGCGCGTCTGATCGCCGGTGATCGCCACCATGCCCTTCGCGACCGCGTACAGCGCGACCCCCGTGGCGCAGTTGCCGCAGTTGCTCGTCCACTCGACCGAGCCCGTGCCGACACCGACCTGGGCGAAGAGGTAGTCCACGTCCACGCCGGGTTCGGGGGAGGCGCTGACGACGGCCGCCTTCGAGGTGGTGGGGGTCGCCCCGCCCACGCCGTCCAGTTCCCCGGGATCGCCGGCGCCGTACGCGGAGACCAGCAGCTTCTCCAGTTCGTCACGACCGGCGGGGACGTCGACCTGGTTGAACAGCCAGCACTTGCTGGTGCCGCCACGCACCAGGGTCGCGGGAGTGTGCACGTCTGAGCACTTCCTTGATCACGGGAGGGAGGGAAAGGCCGAAGCGGTGGTCACGGGCGCATTACGGGCCGGTGAACCGCTCGGCGATTGCGGAGACCTTCGCAGAGGCGTGACTTCGGAACAATCGCAGTTCGCTACACATGGGTTTAGCTCAGCTAAAGTCGAACGCATGCTGAACGTGCGCCGACTGCTGCTGCTCACCGAGGCCACCGAACGCGGTTCGCTCACCGCGGCGGCGGAGGCGCTGGGCATGACCACCTCCGCCGCCTCCCAGCAGATGTCCCTGCTGGAGCAGGAGGTAGGGCAGCCCTTGATCGAGCGGCTGCCGCGCGGTATCCGCCCCACCCCGGCCGGTGCCGCGCTGGCCGGACGCGGCCGGGTGATCCGCCGTGAACTGCGTGCCGCACAGGCCGACTTGGATTCCTTCACGGCACTCGACCAGGGCACGCTGCGGCTGGGCTCCTTCCCCACGGCCAGCGCGTCCCTGCTGCCGCTCGCGCTCACCCGCTTCCGGCGCAGCCACGCGGGCATCCGCATCGAGGTACGCGCCGGGGTCCTCGCGGAGCTCCGGGAGATGCTGCACACCGGGGAGGTGGAGCAGGGCCTGCTCTGGGACTACGAGTGGAACCGCCTCGATGATCCGGCGCTCTCCTTCACCCACCTCCTGGACGACCCCACAGTGCTGGTCGTCCCCGCCGACTCACCCCTGCGCACCCATCCCTCGGTGCGCCTCGGCGACCTCGCCGACCAGGAGTGGATCATCCGCGCCGACAACCACCCCGTCGCCGACGTGCTCCGCCGGAGTTGTCGCCAGGCGGGATTCGAGCCGCGGATCGCCTACTCCTCGCACGACTACCAGGAGGCACAAGCCATGGTCGCCGCCGGGCTCGGCATCGCCCTCGCGCCCCGCCTGGCCCTGACCAGCCGGCGCAGCGACGTACGCCTCCTGCCCTTCGCCTCCGACGTCCCGGCCCCCACCCGCCGCATCCTCCTCGCCCGCGCCACGGCCCGCCCGGCCACCCCGCCCGCCCAGGCGATGGCCCGAGTCCTGCGCACGGTGGCGCAGCGGTTCACCGCCCCCGGTCTGCACCGGGCCCAGCTCGGGGCGGTCCGGCGCGGCTGAGGCGCGGGTCAAGCAGGTGCGGTTGTGCGCCTGTTCAACCGACCTGCGGGCTATCGGTGGCTCGTAATACATCCGATGTCACTGCATCCATGCGTGCCGAGCACCCCGTCACGCCGGTCCAACGCGTAAGCGACGAAGCTGGTCGAGTGGCCCGCCGGCACAGCGGCAAGGTCGCCGACGTGGCGGACGCGGGCACCGCCAACGGCACCGACGTCCTTCAGCGGCCGTGGCGCGGCCAGGCGGACCAGAAGTGGACCTTCAGCGGCACCGGAGACGGCTACTACAAGATCAAGGGTGCGGGCAGCGGCGGACTCCTGGAGGTCGCGGGTCTCTCCCGCGCGGACGGCGGCAACGTCGGCATCCGGGAGGACGCCAAGGCCCCTCAGCAACACTGGGCTGTCACGCTCACCGGTGACGGGTACTACTTCCTCGTCAACCGCTCCAGCGGACTCTCCCTGGGTGTCGACGAGGGCAGCACCGCCGACGGAGCTCGGGGCGGTGGCGACGGATAGCCTCCCGGGGGAGCCGGAGAAGGAGATCCCCCCATGTTCACGTCCCGTCCCACCCTCCAGGGCACCTTCGGCATGGAGGCCCCGGGGTTCGGGCGCTGACCTGGGCTTTCGGAACCTATTGAGTTTCTGACCTGCGGGAACGTGTCTTTCGGCGTCTTTCAGAGGGGTTCTGGCTTGTGTCGCTCAAACTCCCCGGAGCCTCCCCGAGCGACGAGAAACTCCCCAGCCGCTCCCCAGGGGGAGCGGCTGGGGAGAACCCGGCCGATTGCTGTCGGCCTGCGGCGAGTCGTATCGGCGGCGAATCGCCCGGCAGCTGAACAAGGGCAAGAACCTGCACGTCCTGCACCGGGAATTCGCCTACGTCGGAGAGGGTGCGGGTCCGGCGCCAGCACTGCGAGCAGCGATCCGAGCAGATGTGGTGCCTGATGGTGGCCACCGCCGCGATCGTCACCTGGACCACCGAGCACTACGGCCTCGGTGGTCACCGCGCTGCGCCGGGCCGGCCGACCTGTTGGTGACGACCTGCTGGCACACATCTGGCCCAGCCGCCACGCCAACGTCAACCTTTTTACGGCACCCAGGTCGCATTGTTCGGTCTTGCCGGCGTGATCAGGCGGTTCGGGCCGTGATCCCCACGCCGACGAGCGTGGTGGAGCTGGATGCGGCCGTTTTCAGGTGGGGCGACGGATGGCCTGCACGGCGGTGTCGTAGAGGTCGAACACGTCGACCTGTCCGCCCAGGCGTACCCATTCCTCGTTGGCCGCCTGCATGCAGACGATCGCTGCGGCCGCGATCGCGCGGGCCTGCAGGGTGCGCCGGTCGGAGTCGGGCAGGCGCCGCTCGATCAGCGGAGCGAACAGGTCTTGCCAGCGGGCTTGCTTCTCGGCGTGTCCGGCACGCAGGGAGTCGTTGCCGAAGAGCAGCGTGATGAACTCCAGGCGCCCTTCGGCCGTTATGTCGATCTCCTCGAGCACCTGGAACGCCGCGCGCAGCGCCGCCCAGGCATCCTCGTCGGCCGGGCGCTCGGCGAGGCGCGCGGCGATCAGTTCGCCCTGTTCGTCCAGGCCGCTGAGCGCGAGGTCTTCCTTGTTGCGGAAGTAGTTGAACAGGGTCCGCCGGGAGACGCCCGCGGCGGCGGCGACCTCATCAAGGGTCGTGTTGTCGAAGCCCTTGGCGCCGAACAGCTCGATAGCGGTACGGGCGAGCAGTGACCGGACCACGGAGCGGGTCTGTTCCCGGATGGGGGCTGGTTTCTGAGGCATGCACCAATGGTACTTCGTCGCACTTGATGCAGCTACTTGCACTCAGTGCAAAAGCGTGCGTAGAGTGAACCCATGAGCAAAATCGACTACCACCGACAGACCGTCATCGTCACCGGCGCCAGCTCCGGCCTCGGCGCCGAATTCGCCCGCCAGCTGGCCCGCCGTGGCGCGAACCTCGTACTCGTGGCCCGCCGGGCGGACCGGCTGGAGAGCCTGGCCGCCGAACTCACCCGCGCCCACGGCGTCACGGTGACCGCCGTCGCCCGCGACCTCGGCCGGCCCGACGCCGGCCGCACCCTGCGCGCCGAACTCGAGTCCCGCGGCATCCACGCCACCGGCCTGGTCAACAACGCCGGCTTCGGCACCCACGACGCGTTCACCGACGAGGACCCCGACCGCCTGCAAAGCATGATCGCGCTGAACGTCAGCGCGCTGGTCGACCTCAGCCGCGCCTACATCGACCCGCTGACCTCCGCCGACACCGGCGTCCTGATCAACGTCGCGAGCCTCCTGGGCTTCCAGCCGACCCCCTACATGAGCGCCTACGGCGCCACCAAGGCCTTCGTCCTCAACTTCACCGAATCACTGTGGGAGGAGACCCGCGGCACCAACCTGCGCGTCCTGGCCGTGAACCCCGGCGCCACCCGGACCGAGTTCTACGACGTCGCAGGCAGCACCGCCGACTACGGCACGAAGCGGGCCACCCCCGAGCAGGTCGTGAAGATCGCCCTCGACACACTCGACCGCCGATCCGCGCCCCCGTCGGTGGTCACCAACGGCCGGCCGGTCGCTCTCCTCGGAAGGCTCCTGTCGCGCCGCTCGATGGTCCGGCTCATGGGCTGGATGGACCGCCGCCAGCGCCCGCAGCACCCCGCCCCCGCCGCCCTCGTCAACAGCTAAGGAACACGATCATGACCATCACCGACGTCACCAGCCAGCCCACCGACGCGGAGCGCTTCCTTCACATCCTCCATACTCAGCGCGCCGCCTACGTCCGCGACGGAGCGCCCTCCCTGGAGGCGCGGCGCAGCGATCTGACCAGGTTCAGGGCGGCGCTGATCGCCCGGCGCGGCGCCATCGAGGAGGCGATCAACGCCGACATCGGACATCGCTCGCGACACGAGACCGCGCTGATGGAAGTCGTGGGCGTCGTGCAGGGCATCGACTACCTGCGCCGCAACCTCCGCCGGTTCATGCGCCCGACCCGCCGCCACATCGAGCCGCTGCTGCGTTTCGGCAGCAACCGCATCGAGTACCAGCCGCTCGGTGTGGTCGGCGTCATCTCGCCGTGGAACTATCCCGTCAACCTGTCGCTGATGCCTGTCGTCACCGCAATCGCGGCCGGCAACCGCGTGATGCTCAAGCCGTCGAAGCTGACCCCGGCGACGAACGCGGTGCTCGCGTCGATGCTCAGCGAACTCTTCCCGCCGGAGCAGGTCACGATGGTCAGCGGCGACGGCTCCGCGTTCTCCTCTCTGCCGTTCGACCATCTCGTCTTCACCGGCAGCACCGAGGTCGGGCGAGCCGTGATGAAGGCGGCCAGCGACAACCTCGTCCCCGTCACGCTGGAACTCGGCGGCAAGTCGCCGACCATCGTGGCCAAGGGACACGTCCGGGACCAGGCCGTGTCCGACATCGTCTTCGGCAAGCTTCTCAGCGGCGGGCAGACCTGCATCGCGCCCGACTACGCCCTGGTGCACGAATCCGAGATCGACGCCTTCATCGCCACCTACGACAGACTCGTGAAGACCGCCTACCCCGACGGTCCCACCAGCGACGATTACACCTCGATCATCGACGACAAGCAGTACAAGATCCTCACCGGCCTCATAGAGGACGCCCGCTCTCACGGGGCGCGGATCATCGAGGTCGGACACCGGCCCGGCGACGCGGCCCGCCGCCCGCACACCCTCGCACCGACCGTCGTGCTCGGCGTCACCGACGACATGCGCATCGCCCACGAGGAGATCTTCGGCCCCATCCTGCCGATCTTCGGTTACCGCGACATCGACGACGCCATCACTTACGTCAACGCGCGGCCGCGGCCGCTCGCGCTCTACTACTTCGGCGACAACGGCCCCGAGCGGCGCAAGGTCCTCGACCGCACGACCTCCGGCAACGTCACCGTCAACGGCACCATCATGCACGTCGCACAGGACGACCTCCCCTTCGGCGGCGTCGGCGCCAGCGGGATGGGCAGATACCACGGCATCGAAGGATTCCGCACGCTCAGCCACCCCAAGGGCATCCACGTTCAGGGACGCTGGAACGCCACCCGCCTGCTGCGCGCCCCCTTCAACAAGCGCACCGAAACCCTCCTCGACTTCCTGCTCCGGTAAATGGAGACAGCACCGGCATCCGCCAGCCCGGTGCCCCCTGCACGCAGGTGCGGCCGCCCCTTTGCCGAGACCGATCAGAGGATGGCGGAAAGGGGTTCACCCCGAGCGGCAACGTCGAGCACCAGGACGCACGACCGCCCGTGCAGCGGCCAGGGCCTGGCCGAGATGCACACCTCCGCAACGAGGCCACCGATGGCTGATCACGACCTCGTTCTCGTCACGTCACCGGCGGCATAGACCGCCTCGTCACCGAGCGGCTGCGCTCCCAGAACGTGCCGGTCCGCGTGGATTCGCCGTGAGGACAACCGCGCGGCCGAGGTGCGGGCATGGGGCGCCGAGGTCGTCGCCGGGGGCACCTCAATCGTCACGACCATCGCCCAGCCGGGCTCCGAGCTCGCCTCGGCAACAGATGAGCACCCGATGACGGTTGCCAACCGTCGCAAGATTGAAAGGAGAAGGGGAGGAGGTACCTGCAAGGGCACCGTGTCCCCGACCGCCATGAACAAGATCGACTACCGCACCCAGTCCACATTGATCACCGGCGCGAGTGCCGGCCTCGGCGCGGAGTTCGCCCGCCAGTTCGCCGAGCGCGGCTCGAACCTCGTACTGGTCGCCCGCCGCGCGGACCGGCTTCAGGCCCTGGCCGACGAACTGTCCGCGAAGTACCAGATCACTGCCACGGTGGTGCCTTTCGACCTCACCGCGCCGGCCGCGGGTGAAGCGCTGGCCAAGGAGGTGGCCCGGCGAGGGATCACCGTCACCAGCCTCGTCAACAACGCCGGCTTCGGCACCCACAGCCCGTTCCGCCAGGAGGACCCGGCACGCGTCCAGCAGGAGATCGGCCTGAACGTGGCCAGTTTGGTCGACGTCACCAGGGCATTCATCGACCAGCTGACCGGTGTCCTGGTCAACGTCGCCAGCTCCCTCGGGTACCAGCCGTGGCCGAATGCCGCCGTATACGGGGCGACCAAGGCGTTCGTGCTGAACTTCACCGAGGCGCTGTGGCAGGAATCGCGAGGAACCGGCCTGCGCGTGCTCGCCCTCTCCCCGGGGCCGACCCGCACCGAGTTCTTCGACACGGCCGGCTCCGACGACATGGCCCGCGGTGTCCGGCTGCAGACCCCGCGCCAGGTGGTCACCACCGCACTGCGCACGCTGGACCGGCGCAACCCGCCGCCCAGCGCCGTCTCCGGTACCTTCAACTGGGTGATGACCCTGACCTCGCGCTTCACCACCCGCCGAGCCAACGTTCTGGCCTTCGGTGCGATGACGCAGTGGCAGATGCGCTCGCGCCGGCCCAATCACTGACACTCTCCGGACCACCGTCAATTGGAGGGTCCCGACTTCTGCCGCATCGGCGAGACCGCGACCTGACCACAGGCGACCGGCTGGTTCCCCACAGGGGGCGGTCACGACAGTGGTCCAGTGGGGTGCCGAGTGGTCGCCGTGTTCCCCTGCGGTTGCGCAAGCCGAGGGTTGAACCCCAGAGAGCTCCCGGGCCTGCAATGGCGCCGTCCGGTCTCCTCACTGATGTAAATGTGCTGCCCAGACCGGAGTAAGTCATGAATGGAATCCACCCCTTCCGCGTGCTGCGTGCCAGAGCCCTCTGGATGGCAAGCGGCGTCATCACAGGCGTCCTCGCGATCCTGTTCGGCATCTTCTACGTCGGCCCCAATATCGATCCGGCCGGACATACGAAGAATCTGCCGGTCGGCCTGGTCAACTCCGACAAGGGGGCCAGTGTCGGCGGCAAGCAGGTCAATCTCGGGGCGCAGATCACCGGGTCGATCAAGACTTCCACCGCGAGTGGCGGCAAGATCGACTGGAGGGTGATGGACGAGAAGGAGGTGACGGAGGAACTCGGCAAGGGCAGGCTGTACGGCGCGCTGGTCGTCCCCGCTGACTTCACCTCCTCCGTCGCCTCGCTGACCGGATCCTCGGCAACCGATAATCCGGTCCGTCCGCAGCTGACGGTGCTTACCAACCAGTCCGCAGGCAGCATAGGCTCCAACGTCGCCCGGCAGGCGACGACGACGGCGGCTGAGGGAGCCTCGCTCCAACTGGGCAAGCAGTTGACCGCGCAGACCCAAGCTCAGCAGGTCAAGTCACCGACGGCGGCCCGCGTCCTGCTGGCCGATCCGGCCGCGGTGACCGTGAAGGACGGGCATCCACTCGACTCTCACAGTGGCCTGGGCCTGTCGGCGTTCTACTACGCGCTCGTCCTCGTGGTCTGCGGCATGCTCTCCGCCAACGTCATCAGCGGCCAGGTCGACCACGCCCTCGGCTACACCCACAACGACATGGGCCCGCTGCGCATCCATCGTCCGCTGATCAAGGCCACGCGCGTGCAGAGCCTAGCCATGAGCAGCACCCTCATGGCGACCCTGTCCCTACTGATGGGCACCTTGGTCATGGTGGGAACGATCGGCATCATGGGGATGGACGCCTCCCACCTGCCGCTGCTGTGGTTGTACTCGGTGGCCGCCATCGCCGTCTCCGGGATCGGCGCCCTTGCCCTGCTCGCCGTCTTCGGCACCCCCGGCATGCTGGTGGTCACGCTGGTCTTCATTGCGATGGCCGTGCCGACGGCCGGCGCTACCACCCCGATCGAGTCGCTGCCCGGCTTCTACCGCTTCCTCGCGGAGTTCGAGCCGATGCGCCAGATCGTCGGCGGCGTCCGCTCGATCCTCTACTACGACGCACAGGGCGACGCGGGCTTGACCCGGGGCTGGGTCATGATGGCCGCCGGCCTCGCGGCAGCCGCACTGTTCGGCTTCGGCATGACGGGCTGGTACGACCGCAAGGGGCTGCACCGTACCCCCGCGGAGACGCGGCATAAGGAACCTGCCGTCAAGGCGTAGCGGACCGCCGTACTCACGCACACCAGAGACGGGGCCATTGTGCGGAGTGGCCCTCGGTGCGCGTCCCTCGGTGGGGACGGGAGGCGTGCACACCCCAAGGGTTCGGCGGCGGTGTTCACGCAGCCGCCGAACCCTCGCTCCGGCTGGGATGCCCTTCGGTCATGATGTTCGGCGCCCGCCGTCGCCCGAGCTCCACACCGGAAACCGATCGGTCTTCTTTGGCTGGAACTGAGTTGACCTCAAACCATGCGAGCATGCGCCGGGCCTGGTCGTAGTAGGGCTTCAACTCTCCTTCCCAGTCGGTGATGTTTTCCGCTGCGGTTCCTGACGTCCCAGGAGTTCTTGGGCAGCGAGTCGGACGTGAAGCTGCGGCCCGCTTCCAACACGCCTACGCGATAACCCTTCTCAATGAGTCGAAGGGCGGTGACGGATCCGCCGAAACCGGAGCCGACGACGATTACGTCGTAGTCGTACGCGAAGTCGCCTCGGGGCTCGTCTGGCTTCGTGGAAGAGTTCTTCCGCGACACGTGCTCTCCTCATTGAGAACAGGTGACTCGGGGCCGTTCTGGTGGGCGGCTGCGCGGTCGGCTGGGTGAGGCAGGAAGTAACGGGCTTTCTGAACCAAACGCTTATGGCGTCACAAGCAATTGAGCGGACGGGTGCGAGGTGACACACCGGCGGGTGGGCGCGGTCCGCACCAAACTCGGGGTGCCGGACAGGCGGTCTGCCGGACCCGCGAGGGGTGTCACCTCGTCACGTCCTGACGGTTTAGTCGAGTGTCGTTGTGGAGCCGGACGGCGACCAGGCGGGCGTGTCGATCGGCGAGTAGTACGCGTCCTTGCGATCCAGACGCAGCATTCGGCGACTGGCGCGCTCCTGGACCACTTCCGCGTCGAGCGGCGTCTCGAACGCGTTGTCCACGACGGTGTATTCGGCGGCGAGTCGTCCCACCGGAGCGATGGCACCGAAGTCGATCCGGCCGCCCACATAGAGGTCGTCACGGACGTAGAAGCGCACCACGTTGCCCCAGACGACGTTGTTGAGCCCGTCGGGCGACGAGAAGATGTGCTCGACCGTGCACTCGAACGCGATGGGCGCGCCCTTGATACGCGGCGGACTAACGGTTTCGGACGGCACCTTTTCCAGCCCGACCGCGTCGAACTCGTCCACATCGGGCTCGAACTCGAAGGCGCTGCGGTTCAGTCCCTCGATCTGCGGCAGAGTGGCCATGTTGGTGACGAACTCGCCGGTGTCACGGATGTTGACGAAGCTGTCCTTGAGCGTGGCCCCGTCCGAGCGGGGCTGGAACGACAGGGAGATCCGGGGCGGTTTGCGCCCGACGACCGTGAAGAAGGAGACGGGGGCCAGGTTGCCCACGCCTTCGGTGGACAGGGTGCTCACCCACGCGATGGGGCGAGGAATGACACTGCCGATGAGCAGCTTGTAGGCGGACTTCGCGTCCAGGTCGGCCGAGTCGATGATCATGTGGTGTCCCTTGGCGGTGAGTGTGGGGGGAGAGTTGCGGGTCAGCGGCCCTTGAAGGGCAGTACGGGGCGGGGGCGGTCCTCCTTGAGGGCCTTGGCGGCGGAGTCCAGGCCGTCCTTGACGTCCTCGGTCTCGAAGAGCGGGACGGCGAGGTCGGACAGTTGCTGGTCGGCGGCCGGGATGCCGCCCGTGGTCCAGGAGCGCAGCAGCGCCTTGTGCGCCACGTGCGCCCGAGTGGGGCCTGCGGCGATCTTGCGGGCGAAGGACGCGGCTTCGGCGCGGAGTTCTTCGTCCGGGACGACGCGGTTGATGACGCCGGCCTCGGCCATGACCGTGGCGGGTACCTGCTCGGAGGTCAGTGCCCATTCGTAGGCGCGGGCCCGGCCGGCCCGCTCGGCGACACGCTGGATCCCGCCGAGGATCGTGACGATGCCGAGTGACTGCTCGGGATGGCCGAAGCGGGCGCTTTCACCGGCGAGGATGATGTCGGCCCGCAGCGCGAGCTCGAAGCCGCCGCCGTAGCACAGCCCCTGCACCGCGGCCACGACCGGGATCGGAAGCTGTTCGAACCGGTTGATCACGGCCAGGGCGTGGTCGAAATCGGCCCGCAGGCCGGTGCGGTCGGCGCCTACCCAGGGGCGGAAGTCGCCGCCGTGACTGAAGTCGGGCCCCTCGGCCCGCAGTACGACGGCGCGGGCCGGGCTGCGGGTGATGGCGTCGACGGTGTCGCTGAGTTCCTGGGTGAACTCGGGCGCCAAGCGGTTCTGCGGGGGGTTGTCGAGGACGATCGTGGCGACGTCGCCGTCGAGGGAGTGGGTGAGTACGGACATGGGACTTCCTTGGCTCGGGACAGTGCGGACGGGGTCGCTGTCGGTCAGGTGTGGTGCTTGCCGAAACAGTCCAGGGCGGACTGCGCGGCGATGGGGGACTGCGTGCTGCACGGGGCGAAGTGGCCACCGCCGATGAACGTCGGCCGCTCGGGTTCCAGTGCTCGTTCGTGGGCCGTCAGTGCGAGGTCGGTGGGGGATGAGGTGGTCGTCGTGGCCGACGGTCATGAGGGCAGAAGTCGCATGAGCCCGTCGACGTAGCGGAAGCTGAGCGGGATGCGGTGGTACACCCTGCGCGGTGGGAGATCACCTCGACCGATACCGGTGCCCCCTGTACGACGGCCACGTGCTGCCCGACGACCACCCGGTCGACGGCGGGCACCGCGTCGAGACTGCGGCGCCTCGGTGGTGTAGTCGACCGTGACAGGTCGCGGTCACCCGCCTGTGGAGACGGTTCGATCAGCATCCCGAACCGCGTCCATTTCACAAGCCGGTCGAGGCCGCGTCCGGGGCGAGGTGGGTGCGGAACCATGAGAGCGCGGCGCCGCTGGATTCCTCGAAGTGCACCTTGTAGGCGTCGAAGTGCCCGCCGGGCAGCAGCACCAGCTCCTTCGGGGCCAGCGCCCGCTCGAAGGCGGCCAGCTGGATGTCGGCCGGGATCACCGTCTCACCGGTCCCGACGATCATCATGAGCGGCTTGGGCGAGACCCGAGTGATCCAGACGCCCGGCTCGTACAGCCGCGCGGCCCGGCTGGAACGCAACGTCACCGTGTTGTTCTCGCGGCCCGGCGGAACCAGCTCACGGTAGAACCGCAGCGCGTCCGGGCTGGTGTACAGGGCCGGGTCGGCCGGATCGTCGCCGATGGAGGTCTGGTATCGCAGTTCACCGCCCGCGGCCTGGGCGCGTTCGTCGTCGGCCTGGGCGAGCTCGAAAGCGGCGATGCGCTCCGGCGGGACCTTCCGCTGCCACTGCTCGAATCCGCTGATGGTGGGCACCTGCGACACCACGCACTTGATCCGCACCTCCGTCGCCCCGAGCACGATCGCGTGACCGCCCGCGAAGCTTGTACCCCACACCCCGATGCGGTCCGGGTCGACCTCGGGCCGGGCCTCCAGGAAACTGATCGCGCGGCGCCAGTCCGCGATCTGACGCCAGGGGTCGATGTCGTTGCGGGGCTCGCCGTCGCTGGCGCCGAACGTGCGGTGATCGTGGACGAGCACCACGAACCCGGCGTCGGCGAACTTGCGCGCGTACGGGTCGAGGCCCATCTCGCGGTTGCCGCCGAATCCGTGCGCCATCGTGATCGCCGGGCGCGGGCCCTCGGCGTCCGGCAGGTAGAGCCAGCCGCGCAGCGTCACGCCCCCGTCCGCCGTGAACTCTACGTCGATGCGTTCTGTCATGGTTATTCGCCTTCCGTGAAGTTGAAGTACTCGGCGGGGATGAGGCCGGCCTCGATGAGGGGTCCCCCGACCTTCGCGTTGATCTGCACCACGGCACCGAGGGGCCGGTGGTGGATGGCGATCTCGGTGATGAGCCCTTCGTCATCACGCGTGAGGATCGTGATCCCCTTCATCTCGATGCCGCCGAACGCGGCGGCCTCCCACTCCAGATACGTCCGCGTGCCGTCCTGCACGTTCCGGACGAACTCGAGCCGTTCGTACACGGAGCTCACCGCGGCCATGAGGGCCTCGACGTGCTCCTTGCGCTCGACCGGCTTGGCGAGTGCGCTCGCCTCCATCCGCACGTTCGGTGAGAGTGCCGCCGCGAAGGAGTCCTGAGTGCGCTGCTCGAACGCGGCCGTCCAAGCCTTGGCCGGGAGGCCGTCGGTGGCGTTCGACGCGGTCGCCTCGGCGACCGTGGTGATGACGGCGGCGACCGCTGCCGGGTTCTCGACATGCGCCCAGTGACCTGCGCCGGAGATCGTCTGCGAGGTGGCACCGGGGAAGCGGGGTGTGACATACGCGGAGACGATCTCTTCCGTGACGAAGGGGTCGTTCTCTCCGCGCAGGACGGTGACGCTTCCGTGGAACTCGCTGGGCCGCTGTCCGTCCGGATGTCCGTTGTTCCAGGCCGTCGCCGTGTCGGAGATCGCCGACGGGTCGACGTGCAGCGTCACTTCGGCGAGCCGGTCGTTTTCCTCGGCCGGGAACGCGGTGGCGAGCGCACCGCGGAAGGCGCGCTGCGCGTCGAATCCGAGATCCGGTGCCTGGAAGGGGGCGATCTGCTCCGGCGGCAGGTGAGTGCCCGCCAGCGGGATCGGGTTGACCAGGACGAGCGAGCGCACCTGATCGGCCAGGCGGGCGGCGACGAGTTCGGCGATCTGGCTGCCCATGCTGTGGCCGACGAGTACGACGGGGCCCTCCGTCGCGCGCACGACGCTCTTGAGGTCGTCGGCCCAGCGGGCGAGCGTGAACGGTCCTGGATCCGAGGCGCGCCCACCCATGCCGGCGAGTTCGAAAGCCATCGAGGGAATCGACCGCTCGTCGAGGACGGTGCGAACGCTGTTCCAGATGGCGCCGTCGTCCAGGTATCCGTGGACGAGCACCACGGTCGGCGCCTGCGTCGCTGGGCTGTTCATCTCGTGTCTCCTTTGGCGATCGCTCTCTTGCGGCGACGAACCGGAGCCGGTGGCTCCCGAGATCTTTGGCCGACGCGAGCTCTATGACGTAAGCATAGGGTCTATGCTTGCGTCAATGTCATCGCTCTGTGATCGACGGAAAGAGGACCGGGCCTTCCGGCTCCCTCTGCGTTCCGGCCGGAGTGGGAGCGACCACCCGAGAATTCGAGGAGTCCACCAAATGACGTCGAACGCTTTGGCTTACGCCGTGCACATCGCGGACGGCATGCCGACCACCAACTCCGACGTGCCGCCCGACCTCAGCGAGCGTTCCTGGTCACCGACGTCGAGCATCCTCATCTCGAACGGGGGAGAGGCGCTGCTCGTGGATCCGCTCTTCACGATCGCGCAGTCGGAGGGGCTGCTGCGGTGGCTCGGTGAGCGCGGCGCCCCGGTGACGAGCGTGTACGTCACGCACGGCCATGGGGATCACTGGTTCGGTCTCGGAGCCGTGTTGCGGCAGTACCCCGTTGCGCGCGCCTTCGCGCTGCCCGAGGTCGTCGAGGACATGGCCTACCAGTCCTCGCCCGAGGTCCTCAAGGCGGTCTGGCGCGCATGGTTCCCCGGGCAGATCCCTGAGCGACTCGTACTCGCCGAACCGCTGGACGGCGAGGCCCTGACCGTGGGCGGGGCGGAGGTCCGCCCGGTCCGCCTGGGACACACCGACAGCGACAACACCACCTGCCTGCACGTCCCCGACCTGGGGCTGGTCGTCGCGGGCGACGTGATCTACAACAACGTGCACCTCATGCTCGCGGCATCGGACGCGGAGGGGCGAGCCGAGTGGCTGAGGGCTCTCGACACGGTCGAGGCGCTGGCGCCGACCGCCATTGTCGCGGGGCACAAGGATCCGGCCGCCGATGACGATCCCCGTCACATCGAGGAGACCCGCCGCTACATCCGTGACTTCGACAGTGGGGTGCGCCGCACCGGCAGCACCCTCGAACTCTACGAGTACATGCTGGAGCGTCACCCGTCCCGCATCAATCCCGGTGCGCTGTGGGGCTCCTGCCGGGCAGCCAAAGGCTGAGCAGTCGGCGTGTCGGTCGGCCTGCGGCGCGCTACGCGCGCGCGGCCGCCCGACGCTGCCGTGAGGCCCGAAGGTTCACGGCATTACCGCAAATGCGCACGTCGTGCCAGACCCCGTTGTTTGGGTTCGTGCCGTCATAGAACGCAACCGAGCAGACCCGGTTACGGCACATCTTCAAACGACGCCACGTACCCGTGAGTTGGGCGTTCGTGATCTCGTTGAGCACGGCTGCGACAACCCACGGGACGTCCTTGCCCCGCGGCGCCACCGAGAAGACGCCATCGGTGTCGATCCGCACCTCGAGCGCGCCGCTCACCCCCTTCGGCGCGGACCGGACCGGAGCATCGCGCACCGAACCCGACACCGTCATCTGCAGCGACGCGCGTAGCTGCTGAAGCCGCACCAGCCCCGGTTCGTCGACCTCGATCGCGGGCGCCTGCGCCCCGGAACGTCGACTCCATTCGTCCAGAGCACTGGCGAGCCACGACGTCGCGGAATCCGGCGTCGAGAGCAGGTCCTCGAGCGCGGGCTTGCCGGCGGCGCGCGTGTTCAGGACCTCCTGGACGAGGATGAGCGGCCCGGTGGTGATGCGGTCGGTGTAGCGCTCGCTCGCGAGTTCAGACATAGGCATAGTTTATTAGCTCCAGTCCTTATTGGCGAGGAGAACGGGATCGCCGCCGAGGCGACCCTAACGGCGATGCCGTGCGTTCGACGTTCCTGCGAGTGTGCGGCATCGCGCGGTGGCCGTAAGGCCGGGGGTGCTGCACCTCATCGAGTCCGCCCAAGGTGCCCACGATGTGATATGACGTAAGCATAGAGGCTATGCCTACGTCAGATGATGTCGATCGTCGTGCACCGTCACCACGCGGGTCGGCCATGTGAAATCACTGGAGAGGTCGCGCGACGCCCGAACGCGTGGAGGAATAATGATCGACAAGATCGTCGAGGACACCGCAGCCGCCGTCCGCGCGCATCGACGACGTGATATTCGGCGATGCGAACCAGGCAGGCGAGACAACCGCAACGTCGCACGCTTCGGCGCACTGCTCGCCGGATTCCCCACCTCAGTCACGGGAGTCACAGTCAACCGCCTGTGCGGGTCCTCGGTCGAGGCCGTCATCCAGGCGTCACGAGCCGTCGAGGCAGGAGACGCCGACATCGTGCTCGCGGGCGGCGTGGAGTCGATGAGCCGCGCGCCGTACGTCGTCGAGAAGGGCACCAAGCCCTTCCCATCGGGCAACCAGACGGTGTGGGACACGTCGATCGGATGGTGCATGGTCAACCCCCGCCTGCCGAAGAAATGGACGATCTCCAACGGCGAAACGCCGAGAACCTTGCCGGCATCCGCCGGATCTCACGTGAGGAGCAGGACGCGTCGCGGCGCAGCCATCGCCTGGCCGCCCGCGCATGGGCGGACGGCACCTTCGACCGCGAGATCGTCCAAGTCGACGGCCACCACCTCGCCCGCGACGAAAGCATCCGCGACGAATCCACCGTCGAGGTGCTCGCCGGCTTGCGCCCGGCGTTCGCCGCCAACGGCACGGTGACCGCCGGGAACTCTTCACCCCTCAATGACGGCGCCTCCGCCGTGCTCGTCGCACGCGAGGGTGTGCTCGACGGCGAACCTCTCGCCCGCATCGCCGGCCGCGCGGCCTTCGGCAACGACCCTGACATCTTCGGAGTCGCTCCCGTCGAGGTGGCCAACCGCGCACTCGCTCGTGCCGGGCGCACATGGTCCGACGTCGATCTGGTCGAGCTGAACGAAGCATTCGCAGCACAGTCGCTCGCCTGTCTGCGGCTGTGGGGAGACCTCGACCCGCAGAAGGTGAACGGGCACGGAGGAGCCATCGCGATGGGGCACCCGCTCGGAGCGTCCGGAGGGCGCATCATCGGTCGCGCGGCCTACGAACTCGCCCGCCGGGGCGGCGGTATCGCAGTCGTGGCGATCTGCATCGGCGTCGGCCAAGGTCTCGCTGTCGTGCTCGAGAGGTGAAGGGCGGTCGAGCTGAGGGCCGGAGCCGGTCGCAGCGTCTTTGCACCGAGCGGTAGGCGGCGGCGACACCGGCTGTCCGGCGCCAATGGCGTACGAGGTCGCAACCGATGCCGACCTGGAGGAGACGAAGCCCGTTGTCCTCCACCATTGTTTCGGTTGCACCGGTGCGGAGCATCGCGAGTGGGTGATGAGCACAGCGTCGCCTTCATGCAGGTGGCCCGTGTGTGAGGCGGGGCTGCTGCTTACCTGGGGATGTATTCGGCCTGGTGAGAAGGGTGGTGTCGGTCGGTAGCGCGCATCTACGCTGCGTGCGGCAGTGGCCGACATCGACAGCCTGCCCCGGCTGGAGGTGGAGATGGGGCTACCTAGAGGAGATGGTCTCGCGCTCGTTCTCCCCAGATTCTCCCCGCTGGCCCATTTCGCTCTCGCGTGAGCCCGTCGATGTACACAAACCCGAGGTCAGGTATGCAATTCACGACTCGTCCCACCCTGAGCGGCACCTTCGGCATGGTGTCCTCCACACACTGGCTCGCCTCGCAGTCGGCGATGGCCGTGCTGGAGGACGGCGGCAACGCCTACGACGCGGCCGTGGCGGGCGCGTTCGTGCTTCACGTCGTGGAGCCGCACCTCAACGGCCCGGCCGGCGAGGTGCCGATCCTGCTGGCCCCGGCCGGCGGTGAGGTCCAGGTGCTGTGCGGGCAGGGCGTCGCACCGGCCGGAGCGACCGTCGCGCACTACCGGGGCCTCGGTCTGGACCTCGTCCCCGGCACCGGGCCGCTCGCCGCCGCCGTACCCGGAGCGTTCGACGCCTGGATGGTGCTGCTGCGCGACCACGGCACCAAGTCCCTCGCCGACGTCCTGACGTACGCCATCGGGTACGCCGAGCACGGCCACGCGCCCGTGGAGCGCGTCGGGGAGACCGTCGAGACCGTGCGCGAGCTGTTCGAGACGGAGTGGACCTCGTCGGCCGAGGTGTACCTCCCCGGTGGGAAGGCGCCGCGGCCGGGCGAGCTCTTCGCCAACCCCGCGCTCGCCGCCACCTGGAAGCGCCTGCTCGCCGAGACCGCCGGGGCCGGCGGCCGGGAGGCCCGGATCGAGTCCGCACGGCAGGTGTGGCGCACCGGATTCATCGCCGAGGCCCTCGTCCGCCAGGCCGCGCGCCCCACCCTGGACACCAGCGGCACCCGTCACACCGGCACCCTCACGGCCGCCGACCTCGCCTCGTGGTCCGCGACCTACGAGGCGCCGGTGACGTACGACTGGAACGGCTGGACCGTCTGCAAGCCCGGCCCCTGGAGCCAGGGCCCGGTCCTGCTCCAGCAGCTCGCCCTGCTCCCGCCCGAGCTGCCCCGGTACGGCTCGGCCGACTACGTCCACCTCCTGGTCGAGGGCTGCAAGCTCGCCATGGCCGACCGCGAGGCCTGGTACGGGGACGCCGCCGACGTGCCGCTCGACGACCTGCTGTCCGACGGGTACAACGCCGCCCGGCGTGCCCTCGTCGGCGATCGGTCCGACCACGACCTCAGGCCCGGCAGCCCCGGCGGACGCACCCCGAGGCTGTGCGCGCACGCGCGCGTGGCGGCCGCCGCCCAGGAGGGCTACGACGCCCTGGGCGTCGGCGAACCGACCGTCGCCAGGAGCCCGGCGTCCCCCGTGCCGGGCGAACCGGAGGTCCTCGGCGACGGGACCACCCGGGGCGACACCTGCCACCTCGACGTCGTCGACCGCTGGGGCAACATGATCTCGGCCACGCCCAGCGGCGGCTGGCTCCAGTCCAACCCCGTCGTCCCCGAACTGGGCTTCCCGCTCGGCACCCGGCTCCAGATGACCTGGCTGGAGGAGGGCCTGCCGGGCTCCCTCACCCCCGGCCGCCGCCCCCGCACCACGCTGACGCCCTCGATCGCCCTGCGCGAGGGGGTGCCCGTCATGGCGTTCGGCACCCCGGGCGGGGACCAGCAGGACCAGTGGCAGCTCCACTTCTTCCTCGCCGTCGCGCTGCGCGCCCAGGTCCGCGGCGGCCCCGATCTGCAGGGCGCGATCGACGCCCCCAACTGGCACAACGACAGCTTCCCCGGCTCCTTCTACCCGCGCGGCATGCGCCCGGGGAGTGTCACCGTGGAGTCCCGCTTCGACCCGGAGGTCGTCGCGGAGCTGCGGCGGCGCGGCCACGAGGTGACCGTCGGCGGCCCCTGGTCGGAGGGCCGGCTGTGCGCGGTCGCGCGGGACCCGGAGACGGGCGTGCTGTCGGCGGCGGCGAACCCGCGCGGCATGCAGGGATACGCGGTTGGCCGGTGACCCGGCAGGGCCGCCGTCGCCCGGCCCGCGCGGACCCGCCGGCGTCCATCGTTCATCGTGATGCCACCCGGGGTGCACCCGGCATGCGGGCATTGTCAGTGGCGCGTGTTGTCATGGAGGGGTGATCGACAGCAACGAAACCATCGAAGAGTTTCTCGCACAGCGCGCCTCCGACGTCGAGGAGGCGATCCGCAAGGCCGCCGCCACCGAGATCATGCCGCGCTGGCGCCGGCTCGCCGCGCACGAGGTGGACGAGAAGAACGGCCCGCACGACCTGGTGACGGACGCCGACCGCAAGGCCGAGCTGTACCTGACCGACGTCCTGATCGACCTGCTGCCCGGCTCGGTCGTGGTCGGCGAGGAGGCGGTCCACGCCAACCCGGCGTCGTACGAGGCGATATGCGGCGACGCCCCGGTCTGGATCGTCGACCCGGTCGACGGGACACGGCAGTTCGTGCACGGCGACGCCGGGTTCTGCACCCTGGTCGCGCTGGCGCACGGCGGTACCCTGCTCGCCTCCTGGACCTACGCCCCCGCCCGCGAACAGTTCGCCACCGCCCGGCGCGGCAAGGGCGCCTACCTCGACGGCGAGCGGCTGTTCGCCGGGGTGCCGGAGCCCGGCCGGGACCTCCGCGTGGCCACCTCCCACCCGGACTACACGACGGACGAACAGAAGCACGCCCTGCTCTGCCTGCGCGCCGACGGTGTGGCGCCGCGCCCGTGCGGCTCGGCCGGACTGGAGTATCTCGCCATCGCCCGCGGCGAGTTGGACGCCACCGCATTCAGCTGGGAGGCCGCTTGGGATCATGCCGCCGGGCTGCTCCTGGTCGAGGAGGCGGGCGGCGCCCACCTGACGCGCGCGGGAGAGCCGTTCCGCATCACCGGCGGTAACGACCTCCCCTTCACCGCGGCCCGCGACGCGGCCACGGCCCGGCATGTGGCGGGACTGCTGGCGGGCGGCGCGTGACGGTCACCGACCGTACACGCCTGGTCGCTCGAACAGCGCTCCAGCCATTCTCCGGGCGTCCTCCGGGCCGGAAATCACCCGCGCCCGGTGACTGTCAGTCCCCGGGCATATCCTGACCTTCAGTGGCCGTCGGCTGACGAAGGGGTCAGAGGTGCCGTCGATGCTCGATGCCGTCGTAGTGGGTGCGGGACCGAACGGACTGACCGCGGCCGTGGAGCTGGCCCGCCGCGGCTTCTCCGTCGCCGTCTTCGAGGCCCGGGGCACCGTGGGCGGCGGAGCCCGCACCGAGGAGCTCACCCTGCCCGGCTTCCGGCACGACCCGTGCTCCGCCGCGCACCCCCTCGGCATCAACTCACCGGCGTTCCGCGCCCTGCCGCTCGAAAGGTACGGCCTGGAGTGGCTGCACGCCGAGCTGCCCATGGCGCACCCCTTCCCGGACGGCACGGCGGCCGTGCTGTCCCGGTCGGTGGGCGAGACGGCCGCCTCCTTCGGGCCGCGAGACGCCGGGGCCTACCGCAGGCTCGTCGAGCCCTTCCTGCCCAAGTGGGACACCCTGGCCCGGGACTTCATGTCCCTGCCGCTCACCGCGCTGCCCCGCGACCCGGTCACCCTCGCCCGCTTCGGCCTCGTCGGCCTGCCCCCGGCGACCCTGCTGATGCGCCGCTTCCGCGACGAACCGGCCAGGACGCTGTTCGCCGGGCTCGTCGCGCATGTCATGGCACCGCTCGGCGGCTTCGCCACCGGCGCCATCGGCCTGGTCTTCGCCCTCGCGGCGCACGCCCGCGGCTGGCCCGTCGCCCGCGGCGGCTCCCAGAGCCTCTCCGACGCCCTCGCCGCCTACCTGCGCGACCTCGGCGGCAGCGTCCACACCGACTACGAGGTCAAGCGCCTCGACGACCTGCCCCCGGCCCGGGCGTACGTCTTCGACACCTCGCCCACCGCCCTGGCCCGCATCGCCGGCTTCGGGAACCACTACGCCGACTACCGCTACGGCCCGGGCGTCTTCAAGATCGACTACGCGCTGGACGGGCCCGTGCCGTGGACCGCGAAGGAGGCCCGTGTCGCCGGCACGGTCCAGATCGGCGCGAACAGCGCGGAGATCGGCACCGCACTGCGCGCGGCGTCCCGGGAGGGCCGGGCCCCCGACCGCCCCTTCCTGATCACGGTCCAGCCGAGCGTCGTCGACCCCACCCGGGCGCCGGCGGGCAAGCACGTCTTCTGGGCCTACGGCCACGTCCCGCACGGCTGGACCGGCGACCTCACCGACGCCATAGAACGCCAACTGGAGCGCTTCGCCCCGGGGTTCCGCGACCGTGTCCTGGCCCGCGCCACCGCCGGCCCGCCCGAACTCGCCGCCCGCAACGCCAACTACGTCGGCGGCGACATCGCCTCCGGCGCGGTCTCCGGACTCCAGCTCCTGCTGCGCCCCAAACTGACCCCGTTCCCGTACCACACGCCCCACCCGGCGGTCTTCATCTGCTCGTCGGCGACCCCGCCCGGCCCCGGGGTGCACGGCATGTCGGGGCACAACGCGGCCAAGGCCGTCTGGAGGCGGCTGAGGCAGCCATGACCTCCATCGAACTCGTCCAGGGCGACAGCACCCGCGAGAGCGTCGACGCCATCGTCAACGCCGCCAACTCCTCCCTGCTGGGCGGGGGAGGCGTCGACGGGGCGATCCACCGGCGCGGCGGTCCCGCGATCCTCGAGGACTGCCGCAAGCTCCGCGCCTCGCACTACGGCAAGGGCCTGCCCACGGGCGAAGCGGTCGCCACCACCGCGGGCGACCTGGACGCGCGCTGGGTCATCCACACCGTGGGCCCCGTCTTCAGCGCGACCGAGGACCGCTCCGGCCTCCTCGCCTCCTGCTATCGCGAGTCTCTCCGCGTCGCCGACGAACTCGGCGCCCGCACCGTCGCCTTCCCGGCGATCTCCACCGGCGTCTACCGCTACCCGATGGAGGACGCCGCCCGTATCGCGGTCGACACCGTGCGCGCGGCGCGGACCGACGTCGAGAAGGCGCGGTTCGTCCTCTTCGACGAGCGGGCGTACGAGGCGTTCGCCCGACAGCTCCGCTGAGACCCCCGGCGCACACACCCCGCGCCGGGCGCGATCACACGGGCTCGGGCTCGAAGGGCCGCAGTACGTCCTGGCCGGCCTGGACGACGCCGTAGCTGCTCTCCGGTACCGCGTTCCAGACGCCGGGAAGATCGCCCAACGGCTCCGACACGACCAGTCGGGTTTCCTCGGAGATGTGCCTCAGGAACGCGAGGTCGGGGTGGAGGGCACGCACGTCGTCCACCCGGCTGCTGTAGTACAGCGACCGCGAGTCCCCGCCGCTGGAGTACCGGAAGAACCACACCCGTTCGCCGTCGGTCACCGCCACCGTCATCTGGAGCGGCTGCGCCACTCCGTGCTCGTGCCCGAGCCGCTCGACGAGCCCCGCCATCCGGGCCACCGCGCCCGGCGGGTCGCCGTCGAGCCCGAAGGTGAGGGCCACGTGGAACATCACCTCGGAGTCCGTCGTACCCTCCAGCGCCGGGAACAGCGCCGGGTCCACGGTCAGCATGAGGTCCCGGCGCAGATCGTGGAACCCGGCGATCGCCCCGTTGTGCATCCACAGCCAGCGTCCGTGGCGGAAGGGGTGGCAGTTGGTCTGCTGCACGGCCGTCCCGGTGGAGGCGCGCACATGGGCGAAGAACAGCGACGAGCGGACGTGGTCGGCGATCTCCCGCAGATTGCGGTTGCTCCAGGCCGGACCGGTGTCCCGGATGACGGCGGGCGTCCGCAGATGCCACGCGTACCAGCCGATCCCGAAGCCGTCGCCGTTGGTGGTCTCGACACCCATCCGCGCGTGCAGGCTCTGGTCGATCAGCGAGTGCTGCGGCCGGTAGAGGACGTCGTCGAGCAGCACGGGCGTGCCCGAGTAGGCGAGCCAGCGGCACATGGTCGATACCCCCGTTCCGAGCCGCCCGGGCGGGACCGCACGGCTGCGTAGGTGGTGCGCGTGGACCTCAGCGAACCCCGGCCGCCATGCGAGCGCATCGCCCGTCGCGGGTGGTCGCGCGGCGGCCGCCCAGGCCGGTCACGGCGCGGCCGTGGGCGTGCGCAGGGGGATGAAGCTTGAGATCCTGGGTGGTACGAGCGCTGCTTGTGATCCGTCGGACGGCGAACAAGGTGGGCTCCATGGCCGTGACCGAGGAGACCGGTGCGGAACCGGCGTCCGAGGGCGTCGACCCCACGGGCGATCCGCTGCTGCGCACCCGGTTCGCCCTGCCGAAGCGGCCTGACACGTTCCTGCGCCGCGCCCGCCTCATCCGGCACCTCGACCAGGCTCTCGGGACACCGCTGACGCTGGTCAACGGGGCGGCCGGGGCAGGCAAGACCCTCCTGGTCGCCGATTGGGCCGCCGGCCTCGAGGAACCGGTCGCCTGGCTCACGGCCGACATCGCCGACCAGGCCCCCGGGATCTTCTGGGCGTATCTTCTGGAGGCACTGCGTGCCGCGGGCGTACCGGTGACGGGCGACGTCGGCTGCCCGGCGGAGGCGGCCCATGTGGACCAGCGGACGCTGACCCGCCTGGCCGCCGGTCTGGAGCGCCGGGACCACACCACCGTCGTCGTACTCGACGAGTTCGACCGGGTGACCTCCCCCGAGATCGCGGAGCAGCTGCAGTTCGTCCTGCACCATGCCGGACAGGGCATGCGCCTGGTCCTCGTCTCCCGCACGGAACCCCTGCTGCCGCTGCACCGCTACCGGGCGTCGGGCGAGATCACGGAGATCCGGAACGCCGAGCTGGCCTTCACCTCCGAGGAGGCCCACGAACTGCTGTCGCGGCACGGACTGCACCTGCGGGCCGGCGCAGTACAGGCCCTGGTGGAACGCACCCAGGGCTGGGCCGCGGGGCTCCGGCTGTGTGCCCTGGCCGCCCGGCAGGGCACGGACCCCCACACCTACCTGAAGCAGTTCGAAGCCGACCACAGCGCGGTGGCCGACTTCCTGCTGGCGGAGGTGCTCGACCGGCAGACACCCGGCACGCAGGACCTGCTGCTGCGCATCAGCGTCCTGGACCGCTGCTGCCCCGATCTGGTGAACGCGCTGACGCTGCGCACCGACGCGGAGCCGATCCTGGCCGCGCTGCAGCGCGAGAACGCGTTCCTCCACTATCTCGGACACTCCTGGTACAGCCTGCATCCCCTGTTCGCGGAGATCCTCCGAGCCCATCTGAGGGAGCGCTTTCCCGGCCTGGAGCCGGAGCTGCGCGGCCGGGCCGCCCAGTGGCTGCGGCGATCCGGAGCCCTGCCCGACGCGCTTGTGCAGGGGGCCGCGGCGGACGACTGGGAGTTCACCGCCCGCGTCATGGTCGACGATCTCGCGATCGGGCAGCTGTTCACCGGGCTGCGCTCCGAGGAGCTGTCCGCCCTGTTCGCACGGATGAGCCCCGAGGCCACGGGCCCGGCACCGGACCTCGTGCGCGCCGCCCGTGAGCTGGGCCGACGCGATCTCGAACACGGCCTGGCCCATCTGCGCCAGGCCGAGGAGGCACTGGGCCGGGACGGCTCAGGTGCGGCGGCCCCGGTGCGGCTCAGCTGGGCCCTCCTGGAAGCCCTGGCGGCTCGGCTGACCGGCTCCCCGGACAGAGCGGAGCGGGCCGCCGAGCAGGCGAGGCACCTCCAGCGGGAGGTCCCCGGTGATCTCCTCGACGAGCACCCGGAACTCACGGCCCTCCTGCTCACCCATCTGGGCTCCGCCCGCCTGTGGGCCGGAAGGTTCGACGACGCCCGGGCCGCCCTGTCGTCGGTGGCCGCGGCCCCCGGCGGAGCGGCCACGGCACTGCCCCGGTGGGAGGCCCTCGGCCACCTGGCACTGATCGACCATCTCAACGGCTGGCCCGGCCCGGCCGAGCACAAGGCCCTCGCGGCGGCCGGCCAGGCGGAGCGGTACAGCCTGCCGCGGCACTCCCGGTCCGGCATCGGCCCGCTGGTCCTGGCCGCCGTCCTCATCGACCGCGACGAACTCGACGAGGCGCAGACGCTCCTCGACGAAGCGGCCGCCGCCCACCCGCTCGTCGACGACCCGGTGGTGCGGGCCGGCCGGACCCTCACCCGAGGGCGGCTGTACCTTGCCCGGGGGGACGCCCGGGCCGCTCTGGCGGCGGCGGAGGTGACCGTCCCGGCGGCCGTGAGCTCACCCTGGGCACAGGACCACGCCGCCCTGCTCGCGTCCGCCGCCCACCTGGCCCGGGGGCACCCCGAGCCGGCCCGCCGGGCCGTGGAGAGGGTGGCGCACCACCGGCGGGCCTGTGCGGTCGAGGCGGCCCGCGTCCGGCTCGCGTCGGGCCACCCCGAAGGCGCGCTCGACCTGCTCGACGGCCTGCCGGAGAACGACCGGCCGGGCCCGGCGGTGACCGTCCGCGCCACGCTGGTACGCGCCCGGGCCGCCCTCGACACCGGGGATGCCACCACCGCCCGCCGTCTGGTCGCCCGGGCCCTCCTGGACGGCCGGCGCGAGCAGCTGCGCCGCCCGTTCCTGGAAGCCGGCCCCTGGATCCGTCCGCTGCTGAGCACCGGCCGGCCGCGGGAACTGGCCGTCGGCTGGCTCCTCCCGGACCTCGGCCGCTACCGCGCCCCCGGCCCCGCCGTACCCGACGAGCCTCCGGAGCTCGCCGTCGAGGAGCTGAGTGCCCGCGAGCGTGACGTGCTGCGGCGCCTGGCCGAGATGAGGTCGACGGAGGAGATCGCCGCCGACCTCCATGTGTCCGTGAACACCGTGAAGACCCACCTCAAGAGCATCTACCGCAAGCTCGCGGTCACCCGGCGCGGCGACGCCGTCCGTCGGGCACGCGAACGGCGGCTCCTGTGACAGGGGCCCCGGGCGCAACCCCTGGCCCAGGGCGGTCCCGGGCCGACTACACCGGCGGCGTCTACGGCTCCATGCTCGCCGCCTCCGTGGTGATCGGCGTCGGAACCCTGGGGTCGCTGCCCCGGGTGGAACTCGTGGCGCTGCTGCTGATGACCGGGGCGGTGTTCTGGCTCGCGCATGTGCACGCGCAGCTGTTCGGGGCGCGGCTGGCGCAGGGAGCCGTGGGCCGCCGGGCCGTGCTGCAGGTGTGCCGCGAGGAGTGGCCGATCCTGGAGGCCGCCGTCCCGCCCGCCGTCGCCGTGGCGATCAGCCCGCTGCTGCCCCTGGACATGCCCGGCACCCTGTGGCTGGCGCTCTCCGTGGCGGTGGCGGGCCAGGTCGGCTGGTCGATGGCCGCGGCGGCCCGGGCCGGCGCCTCCCGGAGCCAGATGGCCCTCTCCGCCTCGGTGAACCTGCTGCTGGGTCTGCTGATCATCATCCTCAAGATCGTCCTGAAGGAATGAGGCGCGACGCAGGTTCACCTGCGCCGGGTGAGGGCGTACGGCCCGCCGGGGCGGAACATCGCAAGGGAAGGGCGTGCACGGCCCGCCCCACGCCGCCCGCGGGAGAGCAGCTCATGCGCTACGAGATCCGCGTCGACGGACACATGTCGGAGACGCTGGCCAAGGTCTTCCCGGAGCTGGATCACGTGGTGATGTCCGGTCAGACGGTCCTGTTCGGCTCCGTCATCGACGAGGCCCACCTGTACGGGCTGCTCACCCGCTTCCAGTCGCTGGGTCTCAGGGTCGTGGAGATGCGCCAGCTGCCGGAGTGAGCGTGTGCCGGAGTGAGCGAGGGGCGCAGGGCCGCCGGGTCACAGGGCCGCCGTGGGGATCCTGCCGGAGCGGGCGGCCGCGCCCAGTGCCGCGAAGTCGCGCTCGTTCTGATCGGCGTACGCCTGGGCGAAGGAGGCGAGGGCGCGGTCGAACTTGTCGCCGCCGCCCAGGTACGCCGCGATGGCGACGGCGTCGCCCGAGCGGGCGTGGGCCCGTGCCAGGCTCGCCCCGCACAGCCGCGCGAACAGGCGGAGCATGGCCGGGTCCATGGTGTCCGCACGCGCGATGCCCTTCCAGTCCCGCAGCTGGCGTACGTAGAAGTCCCGTTCGTGTCCGTCGAGGCCAGTGGCGTGCGTCCAGCCCAGGAGGATGTCACTGGTCGTCTGGATCAGCCGCTGTCCCGCCACCACGCGGCGGCCCTGGTTGTCGTAGCCGTCCCCGCCGGTGTGGGCGGCGAGCACCGAACGCTGTGCCTCCTTGGCCTGGAGGAGCAGGGGATCGTCGTCGTCCCGGCCGAGCAGCAGCACGATCCAGCAGCGGGTGCCGACACTGCCGACCCCCACCACCTTGCGGGCGATGTCCACCAGGCGGTAGCGGCGCAGCAGGTGCCTGCGCTCGGACGACAGACTGTCCGCATACCCCTCCAGGACGGTGAGCAGTTCCTTCTCCTGGTCGGGCGAGGAGTCGGACACCAGATCCCGCAGCGGGGTGATCAGCGGTGGGTCCGGTGTGATCCGCCGCCCCTCGTCCGTGGTCTCGGTGAGCTTCGCGAAGGCCTGGAGGCCGGTGCGGGTGCGGGCCTTCGCCGTGGCCTCGGCGGTGCGGCGCCTGGCCTTTTTGGTCATCGACGCGGCCATCAGCTCCCGCATGTGGTCGGCGTCGTCCTGCGCGTACCAGATGTCCAGGTTGCGCATGCCGGCGAACTCCCGCATCCGCTGCCGGTAGGCGCGCACGCAGGTCTCCACCGCGGCGTTCTGCTCCGCGGTCTCGAAGCCGTTGGCCCGGCCCGCGATGGCGAAACTGGCCGCCAGCCGTTTGACGTCCCACTCGAACGGCCCGGCCAGGGTCTCGTCGAAGTCGTTGATGTCGAAGACCAGATGGCGCTCCGGCGAGGCCAGCAGCCGGAAGTTCAGCAGATGGGCGTCCCCGCACAGCTGCACTCGCAGCCCGGTGTCCGCGGCGGCCCCGAGATCGGCGGCCATGATCGCCGCGGCGCCCCGGTAGAACCGGAACGGGGACTCCAGCATGCGGCCGTAGCGGACCGGCACCAACTCCGGTACCCGGGTGGCCGACTGGCGCTCCACCACCTCGACCGGGTCGGGCCGTGCCGTCCCCGGGTCGAACCGGCCGTGGGACGAACGCGGCACCCGCCGCCGCGCGCCCCGGCCCGACTCCGCCCGCTCGGCCGGGGACAGGAACGCCGTAGGGCTCGGTATGGTCATGGCTCAGTCCTCCCGCCGGGAGTGGAAGTCATCCGCCGGCTCGTGGCCGCGCCTGCGCAGCCCGGCCTGCACCGCGCCGGCGAGGATGCGTGCCGCCACGCCCACCAGCAGCAGTCCGCCCATCATCTGAAGCATGGTCAGCACCCGTGCCGTCTGGGAACGGGCGACGATGTCGCCGTACCCGACGGTGGTGAACGTGGTGAGCGTGAAGTACAGGGAGTCCGTCTTGGTCAGCGGCTCGCTGAAGGAACCCGGGGTGGAGTGCTCCAGCAGGAAGTAGGTGCTCGCGAAGAGCAGGAGGAACAGGACGAGTGTGGCGGCCAGGGCCTCGACCGCTTTCAGCCGGGGGAAGGGCGAGTGGGCGATGGCCTGAACCTCCCACCAGAAGACCAGGATGACGAGCAGCAGCCCGCAGGCGAGCAGCACCGAAGTGCCGCTGCCGGTGCTGCGGCCGTCCAGGGGCAGCACGTAGTAGACGGTGACGAGCCCGGTCGCGATGAGCGCGGCGCGCACCAGGACGGCGACACTCGCGCGCCGCCTCGGTCCCTCCTGCCGGGGGTGCCGCTCCCGCTCCCGCCGGGGCCGGGCGGGCTCGGTCCGGGCGGCCGCTGGCTCGTTCATCTGGTCTCTCTCGGTCCGGTGGGGGTGCGCTCTCCACCTCACCGCCACGGCTGCGGGAACGGATCACCCGGCGCGGGTGACCCTGCGGCCGGAGGGGCGCGCGACGCCGGCCGCCGCGCTGTGGCTGATGGCCTGACCGGTCCGGCCGGTGTCCGGCCCGCTCACCCGTCCCGGGTGAGGCGGCCCCGTGCCGGACATGGGCACGCTGAGAACGGCACGGAACGGCTTGCCGGGCGACGTGCGCCCGGGACGGAGGAGTGACATGAGTGCGCAGACCTACCTGGCGTACGACTTTCCGTTGTTGAGCGCCTTCTGGACGATGCTGTGGTTCTTCCTGTGGATCATGTGGTTCGTGCTGCTCTTCCGGGTCGTCCTCGACATCTTCCGGGACGACGGTCTGGGCGGCTGGGCCAAGACCGGCTGGCTGGTGTTCTGCATCGTCCTGCCGTTCCTCGGCGTGTTCGTCTACGTCGTCGCGCGCGGCAAGAACATGGGCCGCCGGGAGATGTCCCAGGCCCGCGCGCAGCAGGAGGCCTTCGACAGCTACATACGGGAGACCGCCAAGGGCGGCGAAGGACGGGGGAGCAGCGTGGACGAACTCGCCAGGCTGTCCGAGATCCGCGCCCGCGGCGACATCACGGACGACGAGTTCCGCAGGGCGAAGGAGCTGGTCCTGAGCGGCTCCGGCCCGTCGGAACCCTAGCCTCCGACAGACCCGACAGAAACGAGGCAGCAGGATGACCGCCACACACCCTACGCACGCGCACTCGACGGCGAAACGCGAATGGGCCGTCGGTCTGATGGTCTTCGCCGCGGTCATGCTCATGATCGGTGGAATCCTGGGCATCATGCGTGGCATCGCGGCGATCGCCGAGGACGAGGTGTTCCTCTCGACCCCCAACTACGTCTTCGCGTTCGACCTCACGAGCTGGGGCTGGATCCATCTGGCCATGGGCGTGGTCGCCGTGCTCGTCAGCATGGGGCTGTTCCAGGCGTCGACGTGGGCACGGGTCGCCGGCGTGGGCATCGCCGGACTCGTCATCGTCGCCAACTTCCTCTCCCTGCCGTCCTACCCGGTCTGGTCGGTCGTGATGATCGCGATCTCCGGGTTCATCATCTGGGCCCTGTGCACGGTGAAGAAGGACGACGCCTGGGAGCCGTTCGAACAGACCCCGAGCAATCCGTGAGGTCGCTTTGACGCTCCGGGCGGGTGATCGGACCCGTGCGGAGCGTCAAATCTCGCGCCGTGCGGCCCATGCCCCGCGCAGGCAGTCCCGCCCGGGGTACCGACCGCGCCGCGCCTGCCCGGGCGTGCGCCGGCCGCACCGCGTCCGAGTGGGAGGGCGGACCCGCCTTGGAGGCGGACTCGCCCGGCCGTGCCCGGGCGGCGCCGGCGCAGCGTGTCGTCGGGGCGTCAGTGTGTCGTCGTGCCCGCCCCCGTCTCCGCAGCCCCCCGCCGCGACAGCGCGACGCGCGGCGACAGCGCGACGCGCGGCCACGCGGCGATGTCGCGCCGCAGCCGGCGGTCGTGGGTGGCCAGGACGACGGCCGCCTCCGTGGAGTGCAGCGCTTCGGTGAGTTCGTCGACCAGGGCGATGGACAGATGGTTGGTGGGTTCGTCCAGCAGCAGGACGTGCGGGCGGGCGGCGAGGGCCAGGGCCAGGTCGAGGCGCCGCTGCTGACCCATCGACAGCTCGGCCACCGGCTTGTCGGTGTCGCGTGAGGTGAGCAGGCCCAGCGAGCCGAGCCCCACCACCTCGGCCTCCTTCAGCACGCCCGCCGTGACGAGCTCGGCGGTGTGCGCCTCGTAGAGGTCACGGGCCCGCCGGTGCGTCGCCCGCGGTGATTCCTGCCCGAGCAGCCGCAGCCGCACCCGGCGTGCCCGGTGCACCCGGCCCGAGCCGGGGGCCAGCCGCCCGGCCAGCACGGACAGGAGCGTGGACTTTCCCGCCCCGTTCGGGCCGGTGACGGCCAGCCGGTCGCCGGACGTCACGGACAGGCTCGTCGAATGGTGCAGCCGTCCGTCGACCGTCACCTCCTCCACCCGCAGCAGGACGACACCCGGCCGGGCGGGCAGCTCGGGCAGCGAGAAGCGCTGGGGCGGCACCGGCGCGGTCACCTTGTGCCGGTCCAGATGGTCCTGGCGCCGGTGGACGGACCGCACCAGCGCACCGGCGCGGGTGGCGCGCTGATGCTTGCCGGTGCCCTTGTCCGGCCGCCAGCCGGTGCTCAGCCGGTTCTGCGCCTCGGACAGGGCCTGCTTCAGACGCACGTGCTCGGTCAGCTGCTGCTCGTACTCCTCCTTCCAGCGGACCAGTTCGGCCTCCCGTCCCTCGCGATAGCCGGTGTAGCCGCCGCCGTACACGCCCGGCCGGCCGTCCCGGGTGGGGTCGAGATCGAGGATCGTGGTGGCCACGTCCGCGAGGAGCGCACGGTCGTGACTGACCACCACGACGCCTCCGGCATGGGCGCGCAGCCTGGCGGTGAGGTAGTCGAGCCCCGCCAGGTCCAGGTGGTTGGTGGGCTCGTCCAGGAGCAGGAAGTCGTACTCGGCACCCAGCAGACAGGCCAGCCGGATGCGGTAGCGCTGGCCGACCGACAGCGTGGCCAGCGGACGGGCCCGGTCGCTCACCGCACCGAGTCCGTCCAGGGCGACGTCCACCCGCCGGTCGGCGTCCCAGGCGTCCAGCGCCCGCGCCACCTCCAGGGCATCGGCGTAGGCCTGTTCGGCCCCGGGACGTTCCGCCGCGAGCGCGTCGGCCGCGGTGTCCAGATCCCGCAGGGCCGCGCGGGCGTCGGCCAGGTGGTCGTCGATGAAGTCGCCGACCGTGCGTTCGTCCTCGGTCGGCATCTCCTGCTCGGCCAGGGCGAGGGTGCCCACACGGTGCACGGTCCCCTCGTCCGGGGCCAGGAGACCGGCCAGGACATGCAGCAGGGTCGACTTGCCGCGGCCGTTCTCGCCGACGACGCCCCAGCGCGACCTGGGGGAGACCTTCATGTCGACGTCGTGCAGCACGGTGCGGCCGCCGCGGTCGACGCGGATCGCGGCGCAGTTCAGCTGGGCCCGGTCGCGGGCAGGCAAAGCAAGGGTGGTCACGTTCTCTTCCTCCGTGAGGAGGCACACTTCACCCCCGGCAAGGGGCGGGGATGCGAGCGGGCCATCGGATCCGACGGACGGCCGGGCCCAGAACAGGGCGGGCCGTGGGCGACGTCGCGGCTCTCGGCGCCCCAGGCGGGGCGGAGCCGGTGGCCCGGATCAGAGGTAGAAGACGTAACTCACACAACCATGCTAACAGTTGACGCCGCTCGGGCCCGAGAATTCAGGCGCGGACGCTCAGGCGCGCGTGCGCACCAGCAGCAGCGCCACGTCGTCGTCGGGCTCCGGGCTCAGCGCGCTGAGGAGGCTGTCGCTGGTCCGCTGCAGATTGGGACCCGCGTTCCGCAGCAGGTGGGTCAGCGTGCTGAGCCCGGTGTCGATCGGCTCCCCGCGGTTCTCGACCAGCCCGTCCGTGTACAGGGCGAGCAGCGAGCCCGGGGGAAGCTCCACCTCCACGGTGCCGAACTCCACGCCGCCCACCCCGAGCGGTACACCGCCCGGCACGTCGACGAGCTTCGCGCTGCCGTCCACCCCGGCCAGCACGGGCGGCAGATGACCGGCGCTGGACAGGGAGCAGGTGCCGCGCCGCAGGTCGCACACGGCGTACACGCACGTGGCGATCGCGTCGCCGAGCGAGCCGGCGATGTCGTCGAGGTGCCGCAGCAGCTGTGCGGGCGGCAGGTCCAGCCGGGCCAGGGCCCGCGTCGCCGTGCTCAGCTGCCCCATGATCGCCGCGGCCTGGACGCCCTTGCCCATGACGTCCCCGACGACGAGCGCGGTGCGTCCCGGGCCCAGCGGCAGCACGTCGTACCAGTCGCCGCCGACTTCGCTGAGGGCCGGACGGTAGCGGGCGGCGATGTCGAGCCCCTCCTGCTCGGCGGGCGCGGCGGGAAGCAGGCTGCGCTGGAGGGTGAGGGCGGTGCCGCGCTCGCGTCCGTAGAGGCGGGCGTTGTCGATGCAGATGGCGGCGCGCGCGGCGAGTTCGGAGGCGAGCACCCGGTCCCGGTCGTCGAAGGGGCGTTCGTCGACCGTGCGGTACAGGGTGAGCGTGCCGAGCACCTTGCCGCGGGCCATCAGCGGCACCGCCAGGTAGGAGTGCGCGCCGGCCTCGCGCAGGGTCTGCGCGGCCCGTCCGTCCCGGGCGATGCGCCGCATCATCTTCGCGTCCACGCGTTCGACCAGGACGGGGCGGGCGCTGTGGACGCACTGCGTGATGATCCGTGACGATCCGTAGGTGGCGAGTTCACCGACCGGGTCGGCGGCGTGGATGGCGTCGGTGGGGTATCCGGCGGCGACGGCCAGCGCCCGGAACTCGGCGGGGGCTCCGCCCGACACCGGCGCGATGGTGCCGTGGGCCACGACGGACTCCAGCACGTCCACGGCGGCCAGGTCCGCGAGCTGCGACACCACCACGTCGGCCAGCTCCCGGGCGGTCTGCTGGAGGTCCAGAGTGGTGCCGATCCGCACCCCGGCGTCGGCGATCACCGACAGATGCCGGCGGGCCTGGGCGACCTCGGCCGCGGCCTGCTGGCGCTCGGTGACGTCCAGAACGGCCATCGCGAGGCCCAGCACCCGCCCCTCGGTGTCCTCGATGCGGTGGTACGACTCCGAGTACGCGCGGTCCTGGGCGTCCGCCGCCGTACGGCCGATGGTCTGCTGGTCGAGCAGGGGTCTGCCGGTCTCCAGGACGTGCCGCATCCGGGCCTCGATGGCCGCCACGTCCAGGTCCGGCAGCACCTCGCCGACCCGGCGCCCCAGCACGGCCTCCTCGGGCACGCCGTTCATCCGCTCCAGCGCGGGATTGACCCCGACCCAGCGCAGGTCGTTGTCGAAGACGGCGATGCCGAGCGGGGTCTGGTTGACGAGGCTGTGCGAGAGGGCGAGGTCCCGCTCCACGACGCGTACGGTCGTCGCGTCCGTGGCGAGGCCCAGCAGATGAGGCTGTCCCTCGGGGTCGAGGAGACGCATCGTGCGGAACTCCACGGCCCGGTCCGTACCGTCCTTGTGCCGCAGCGGGAAGACACCGGCCCACCGGGCCCCTGAGCTGACCTGGGCGAACAGCTCCCGGCCCCGGGCCCGGTTCTCGGGTGCCACCAGGAGTGTGTCGGCTCGTTGGCGCAGGGCCTCCGCCGGGGTGTAGCCGAGCAGCTGCTCGATCTCGGGGCTCCACAGGGCGATGTGCCCGCCCGCGTCCAGGACCACGGCCGCGACCTTCAGAAGATCCAGCAGGCCGCCTGGCGCGGCCGTGACGGAGTCGCGATCCGAGGTCGCATACCCGTTCATGCGAGCCGCTCCTTCCGGCGCGGCAAAAGGTCCGGCCAAGATCCGTTGCGCAGGCTGTCCGATGAGGTCACAGTACGTTCGGTGAGCGACGCTGTCGCGCCGAAATGACGAAAAATCGCGGGCGCGCCGGTCGCGGCTTGCACACGGGAAGCCCTACGCCGTTCGCCTTCCTCGGAGGCCGAACCATCAGGACCGCACAAAGTCCGACGAGGTCATTGCTTCGATTGTGTGCGAGTTCTAGGGTGTGCCTGCTCAGCAGTTGCTCCGTCACCGTCAGTTGACACGCATCCCAACAGAAACACCCATCGCGGGTGTTCAGTTGAGGATCGCTACTGACGTGCCCTCAGTCCGTGCAGCACCGCACCTGTCGAACCGAGGAAGGCCACGGTCATGCCGCACCCGCACCCGCTCCCGTCTCCCGCCGACCGGCCCGTAGTCAGCCGCCGCCGTCTGCTCGAAGGGGGCGCCGCCGTGCTCGGCGCGCTCGCCCTCTCGGCGTCGCCCATCGCAGCGCACGCGGCCGGCCGACGCCCCACGGCGGACGGCCCTCCGGAGTGGAACGACGGACTGGCCGTGTACCGGGTGGGCACCGAGCCACCGCACACCACGCTCATGCCGTACGCGGACCTCGGGCAGGCACTGGACGCCGACCGCACGCGCTCGCCGTACCGGCAGAGCCTCGACGGCCAGTGGAGGTTCGCCTACGCCGACCGGCCCGACGACCGGGACACCGACTTCTACCGCACCGACGTCGACGACTCCGGCTGGGACACCATCCCCGTGCCCTCCGCCTGGCAGCTGCACGGCTACGACTTCCCGATCTACGTCAACATCACCTACCCCTGGTGGGGCCCCAACGGCGGCGGCGAGAACGCCCAGCCGCCGGCCGCCCCCACCCGCTACAACCCCGTCGGCCAGTACCGCCGTACGTTCACCGTGCCGAAGAACTGGTCGGGCCGGCGCACCTTCCTGCACTTCGAGGGCGTCAAGTCCGCCCACTACGTGTGGATCAACGGCGAGCTGGCCGGCTACCACGAGGACTCCTACACCTCCGCCGAGTACGACATCACCCGCCACCTCAAGCCGGGCACCAACCAGATCGCCGTCGAGGTGTACCGCTACTCCGACGCCGACTGGCTGGAGGACCAGGACATGATCCGGCTGAGCGGCATCTTCCGCTCGGTCCACCTGTACTCCACGCCCTCCGTGCACCTGCGCGACTTCAGACTGGACACCCCGCTCGGCGACGACTACGCCTCCGCCGACCTCAAGGTCACCGCGCACGTCCGCGACTACGGCGGCGAGGGCGCGGGCCGCTACACCGTCGAGACCCAGCTCTACGACGCGCGCGGCCACGCCGTCTGGTCCCGGCCGCTCCAGCGGTCCGTCGACGTCCCGGCCGGCGACGAGGCCACCGCCGAGGCGTCCAGAGCCGTCCCCTCGCCCAAGCTCTGGTCGGCCGAGCACCCGAACCTCTACACCGCGGTGCTGCGACTGCGCGACCCGGCCGGCAAGGTGGTCGAGACCCTCTCGCACCGGGTCGGCTTCCGCGAGTTCGCGCTCAAGGACGGCCTGATGCGCATCAACGGCAAGCCCGTGTCCTTCCGCGGCACCAACCGGCACGAGATGCACCCGGTCACCGGCTCGGCGCTCACCAGGGCCCAGATGATCGAGGACATCGAGATCATCAAGCGCCTCAACATCAACAGCGTCCGCACCTCGCACTACCCCAACAACCCGCTGTGGCTCGAACTCGCCGACGAGTACGGCCTGTACCTCGTGGGCGAGACCAACCTCGAAACCCACGGCATCCGCGACGAGTTCCCCGGCAGCGGCCACCCCGAGTGGACCGAGGCGTGCGTGGTCCGCGCCCAGAACATGGTCCACCGCGACAAGAACCACGCCTCGGTGGTCATCTGGTCCCTCGGCAACGAGGCGGGCGGCGGCACCACCTTCAACGCCATGTACGACTGGATCCGCGGCTACGACCCCACCCGCGTCATCCAGTACGAGGGCGACGACCGCCCGGGCATCAGCGACATCCGCTCCGAGATGTACGACAGCCCGCAGCGAGTCGAGGCCCGTGCCAAGGACACGAACGACAAACGCCCGTACGTGATGATCGAGTACTCCCACGGCATGGGGAACTCCAACGGCAACTTCAAGAAGTACTGGGACATCGTCCGCCGCTACGACGTTCTCCAGGGCGGCTGGATCTGGGACTTCGTCGACCAGGCCCTCAGCTGGCCCACCCCGACCCGCAAGCTGCTGACCGAGTCCGGCCCCGGCGCCCTGCGCGGCGAGATCATCGCGCCCGCCGGCACCTTCGACCGCGCCAAGGGTGTCTCCGGTGGCACCGTCTTCCCCCGCGACGCCCGCCTCGACCTCACCGGCTCCCTCACGCTGGAGGCCTGGATCACCCCGCACGTGACCGGCTACCACCAGCCCATCATCGCCAAGGGCGACACCCAGTACGCCCTCAAACAGTCCGACAGGACGCTGGAGTTCTTCATCCACGGCGGCGGCCAGTGGGTCACCGCGAGCTGGGCGCTGCCAGACGACTGGACGGGCAGGGAGCACCACGTCGCCGGTGTCTTCGACGCGGACGCGGGGACGCTCACCCTGTACGTCGACGGCCAGGTCCGCGGTACCCGGACCACCACCCGGCGCCCCGGCGACAACACGGCGTCCCTGGCGCTCGCCACCGACGTCGACAACCCGACCCGGGAGTTCAGCGGCACCATCCGGCGCGCGCGCGTCTACGCCCGCCCGCTGAGCGCGACGGAGCTGGCCTCGGACAGCCGGAAGCCCGGCGACGAGGGCGTACGGTTCTGGTTCGACGCCGCCACCGCCGGGCTCACCGAGAAGCGCCCGCGCGACAGGACCTTCTACGCCTACGGCGGCGACTGGGGAGACAACCCCAACGACGGAGCCTTCGCCGGCGACGGCATCATCACCGCCGACCGCGGCCTCACGGGCAAGTCCGCCGAGGTCAAGCAGATCTACCAGGCCGTCAACGTCACCCCGGCCTCCGGTGGCCCCGGCGCAGTCAAGCTCATCAACGAGTATCTCTTCACCAACCTCCGTGAATTCGACGGCCGTTGGTCCCTCGTCGCCGACGGCGAGGTCGTCCAGCGCGGCCGGCTGACCCGCGAACAGCTCGATGTGGCGCCGCTGACCGCCAAGGACATCAAGGTGCCGGTACGGCTGCCGGCCAAGCCCGAGCCGGGCGCGGAGTACTTCCTCCAGCTCTCCTTCACCACCAGGGAACGCACCAAGTGGGCCAAGGCCGGCTTCGAGGTGGCCAAGCAGCAACTGGCCCTCCAGGCGGGCAGCCCGGTCGTGAAACCGGCGCCGCTCGGCAGCGTGCCCACCCTGCGCCACACCGACGGGGACAAGACCCTCTCGGTCAAGGGCAAGAACTTCTCGGTCGCCTTCGACAAGAGCACCGGCACCATCACGTCGTACGAGGCCGCCGGCACGCCTCTGATCACCTCAGGCCCCGTCCCGAACTTCTGGCGTGCGCCCACCGACAACGACCGGGGCAACGGCCACCACACCCGCAACCAGGTGTGGCGCGACGCGGGGGCGAAGCGGAAGGTGTCGGACGTACGCGTGCGGCCCCTGGGCGACCGGGCCGTCGAGGTCACGGTCACCGGCACGCTGCCCACCGGCACGGAGTCCACGTACTCCACCACGTACACGGTCTTCGGCAACGGCGAGATCAAGGTCGACAACACCCTGCACCCGGGCGCGGCGAACCTGCCGTACATCCCCGAGGTCGGCACCCTGCTGTTCCTGCCGCGCCGGCTGGACCGGCTGCACTACTACGGCCGCGGCCCCGAGGAGAACATGTGGGACCGCAACAACAGCACCGATGTGGGCCTGTACTCCGGCACCGTCTCCGGGCAGTGGACCTCCTATCTGCGCCCCCAGGAGAACGGCAACAAGACCGACGTCCGCTGGGCCGCGCTGACGGACGGCGGCGGACGCGGACTGCTCGTCTCCGCCGAGCCGCTGCTGGAGGTCAACGCCTCACGCTTCACCCCTGAGGACCTGTCGGTGGGCGCCCGCCACGACTACCAGCTCACCCCGCGCGACGCGGTGGTCCTGCGGATCAACCACCGCCAGATGGGCGTGGGCGGCGACAACAGCTGGGGCGCGCACACCCACGACGAGTTCAAGCTGCTCGCGAACCGCGACTACGCGTTCACCTACCGGCTGCGCCCGCTCACGCGGGTGAGTGAGGCGATGGAGGCCGCACGCCGGCCGACGGCGACCGAATAGGAACAACCGGGGGACAGCGGCGCCGCCTCAGTCGGCGGTGTCGCTGATCCCCAGGCGCAGATGCTCCACGTGGTACACGGCCTGGTCGAGCAGCTCGGCGACATGGTGGTCGTGCAGCGCGTACACGACGGAACGGCCCCGCCGCTCGCCCACCACCAGGCCCAGATTGCGCAGCAGCCGCAGCTGGTGCGAGCAGGCCGACTGCTCCATGCCCACCTCGGCCGCCAACTCGGTGGCGGGCAGCGGGCCTTCCCGCAGCCGGGCGAGGATCAGCAGACGGGAGGGCGTGGACAGCGCCTGGAGCGTGGTGGCCACCTTCGCGACGTTGTCCGCGTCCAGGCGTACGCGCTCGCGGGCGTCCTGCGGGGTGGTGACGGCTCCATGACCCATGACGTCATCGTACCGGGCACACACGAACACATGAATGAATCTTCATCTGTCCCGGTCCCGGCAGGTCGATGTCGGATTCTCGCCAGACCCGCCCGCTCGTGGTGACCGATGCTGGACGTATGCAGACGGGGATGCACACCGACACCGAGCGTTGCGTACGCGCCGTCCGGTCCAAGGACGCGCGCTTCGACGGCTGGTTCTTCACAGCCGTCCTGACCACCCGCGTCTACTGCCGTCCCAGCTGCCCGGTCGTGCCGCCCAAGCCGGAGAACATGGTCTTCCACCCGAGCGCGGCGGCGTGCCAGCAGGCCGGGTTCCGGGCCTGCAAGCGCTGCCGGCCCGACACCAGCCCCGGCTCTCCGGAGTGGAACCAGCGTGCCGACCTGGTGGCCCGTGCCATGCGGTTGATCGCCGACGGCGTCGTGGACCGCGAGGGCGTGCCGGGCCTCGCAGGCCGGCTCGGCTACAGCACCCGGCAGGTCGAGCGGCAACTGCTCGCCGAACTGGGCGCGGGCCCCCTCGCGCTCGCCCGGGCCCAGCGCGCCCAGACCGCCCGGCTGCTCATCGAGACGACGGCGCTGCCGATGGCGCAGCTCGCCTTCGCCGCCGGCTTCGCCTCGATCCGCACCTTCAACGACACCGTCCGCGAGGTCTTCGCCCTGTCCCCGAGCGAGCTGCGCACCCGCGCCCCGAAGCGGCAGGGCACGAGCACGCCCGGAGTGCTCTCCCTGCGGCTGCCGTTCCGCACCCCGCTCAACCCCGACAACCTCTTCGGCCACCTCGCCGCGACGGCCGTACCCGGGGTGGAGGAGTGGCGCGACGGCTCCTACCGCCGCACCCTGCGCCTCCCGTACGGCCACGCCATCGTCGCCCTCACCCCCACTCCCGACCACATCGCCTGCCGCCTCACCCTCAGCGACCTGCGCGATCTCACCGTCGCCATCAGCCGCTGCCGCCGCCTGCTCGACCTGGACGCCGACCCGGTCGCGATCGACGACCAGCTGCGCACCGACCCGGTCCTCGCGCCGCTGGTCGACAAGGCACCCGGCAGGCGTGTCCCGCGCACGGTGGACGAGGCCGAGTTCGCCGTCCGGGCCGTGCTCGGCCAGCAGGTCTCCACCGCCGCCGCCCGCACCCACGCCGCCCGCCTGGTCACCGCGCACGGCGAACCGGTCGAGGACCCCGAGGGCGGTCTCACCCACCTCTTCCCGGCGCCCGAGGCCCTCGCGGCCCTGGACCCCGAGTCGCTGGCGATGCCGCGCAGCCGCCGCACCACCTTCACCACCCTGGTCCGGCAGCTCGCCGACGGTGAACTCCACCTGGGAGTGGAGAGCGACTGGCCGCGCAGCCGCGCCCAGCTCCTCGCCCTGCCCGGCTTCGGCCCCTGGACGGCCGACGTCATCGCCATGCGCGCGCTCGGCGACCCGGACGCCTTCCTCCCCACCGACCTCGGCATCCGCCGCGCGGCCCAGGAACTCGGCCTGCCCTCCACACCCGCCGCGCTCACCGCACGCGCGGCCGCCTGGCGCCCCTGGCGGGCCTACGCCGTCCAGTACCTCTGGGCGACGGACAGCCACCCGATCAACTTCCTCCCGGTATAGAGACCACAAGGACGCTCGATGAGGCACCACACCGTGACCGCCAGCCCCTACGGCCCCCTCACCCTCGTCGCCGACGACGGAGTCCTGTGCGGCCTCTACATGACCGACCAGCGCCACCGCCCGCCGGAGGAGACCTTCGGCACCCGCGACGACACCCTGTTCGCGGAGACGGAGGAGCAACTGGAGGCGTACTTCGCGGGCGACCTCAAGGAGTTCACCGTCGAACTCCGCCTGACGGGCACCCCGTTCCAGCGCACCGTCTGGGAGCAACTGAGCCGCATCCCGTACGGCGAGACCCGCACCTACGGCCAACTCGCCGCCACCCTCGGCACCCCCACCGCCTCCCGGGCGGTCGGCCTCGCCAACGGCCGCAACCCGGTCGGCGTCATCGTCCCCTGCCACCGCGTCCTGGGCGCCGGCGGCAGCCTCACCGGCTACGGCGGCGGCCTGGACCGCAAGCGCCGACTGCTGGAGTTCGAGAGCGCGTCAGTTCTGCCGAAGCCGCTGTAGCAGGGACGGGAGCGCCGTGCCGATGGGTTCCCGCACGATCTCGTCGGCACGCTCGTCGTACGGCGTCGGCTCGGCGTTGACGATGATCAGCCGGGCGCCGTGGTCGGCGGCGACACCGGCGAGCCCGGCGGCGGGCTGGACCTTCAGGCTCGTGCCGACGGCGACGAACACCTGGAAGGCCTTGCTGATGGCGGCCGCCTCGCCGAGGACGACGGGGTCGAGCCGCTCGCCGAACATCACCGTCGCCGACTTCAGGACACCGCCGCACTCCAGACACGGCGGGTCGTCCTCACCGGCCTCGACCCGGGCGAGCGCGTCCTCCATCGGGCCGCGGGCGTGGCAGCCGGTGCACACGAAACTCCGCGCTGTGCCGTGCAGTTCGAGAACCTTGCGGGCAGGCATCCCGGCGAGCTGGTGCAGCCCGTCCACGTTCTGCGTGATCACCCGCACCGGAACCCCCGCCCCCTCCAGGTCGGCGATGGCCCGATGGGCGGCGTTGGGCTCGGCCTGCAGCGTCCGGTTCTTGCGCCGCATCTGCCAAGACCGCCGCCGGATCTCCGGATCGCCCATGTAGTACTCGTACGTCACGAGCTTCTCGGCCTCCGGGTCCCGACGCCACAGCCCGTTCGGCCCGCGGTAGTCCGGGATCCCGGAGTCGGTGCTGATACCGGCACCGGTGAGCAGGGCGACTAGGGGCTTGGCCATGAGCCGAGGGTAGGACGCCGGGCTGCTCGGGGCGAACGCATATCCGCCCGGTGAAGCCTTCCCGCCCCGCGCGACCGGAGCCCGCCGCCCGTCAGCCGACCCGGTGGCCGTTCTCCAGCTCCGCCGTGCCCGAGCCGTCCGCCAGGACGTCCAGTGCGGTGAGGACGCGGCGGCCGAGAGAGCCCGGGAGGTAGTCGGTCAGCTCCTCGCGCGGTACGAGGCGCCAGGAGAGCAGCTCCTCCTCCTGGAGGCGGATCGCCTTGAAGGCTTCCTCGCCGAGCACCCCGCCGTCGTACAGATACGCGACCAGCGGCGGACGCCCCGGGCCGTGCGTCCAGTCCACCGCCAGCAGCCGGCCGAGCTCCCGGTCCAGGCCGATCTCCTCGGCCGTCTCACGCCGCGCGCCCTGCCGCGGGGTCTCGCCCTCGTCGGACTCGATCGTGCCGCCGGGCAGCGTCCAGCCGTCCCGGTAGTTGGGCTCGACGAGCAGCACCCGGCCCTCGCCGTCCCGGAACAATGCGGCGGCGCCGGCCAGGACGCGGGGCAGGGACGCGATGTAGGCGGCGAAGTCAGCAGAGGTGGTCATGGGGGCAGGGTAACCACCGCGTCCACTCCGCTCAGGCCGCCGGCTCCGCCAGCCGCAGCGTCCGCTCCGCCAGCTCGCTGATCCGCACCCCGTCGAAGCCGAACACCGCACTGCGGACCGTGTCCTCCAGCGGCGCCTTCCAGTGCTCCGGGATGGCGGCCGCCCCGCCGAACACGCCCGCCACCGATCCCGCGGTCGCGCCGTTGGAGTCGGTGTCCAGACCGCCGCGGACGGTCAGGGTGATGGTGCGCGTGAAATCGCCGTCGCCGTAGAGCAGGCCGGCGGTCAGGACGGCGGCGTTCGGAACGGTGTGGATCCAGCCCATGCCGGCGGTCTCCTCGGCGACCGTGGTGAGCGTGTCCTCCCAGGACATCCGGGTGTCGTGCAGGGAGACCACCCGGCGTACCGTCCGGGCCAGCCGGCTGCTCGCCGGGATCACGGTCAGGGCCTGGTCGACGGCATGCCGCACGGTGGGTGCCGTGAACGCCGCCGAGATCAGCGCCGCTGCCCACATCGCCCCGTAGACCCCGTTGCCGGTGTGCGACAGCACCGCGTCCCGCCGGGCCAGCGAGGCGGCCCGGCGCGGCACGCCCGGGCAGGTCCAGCCGTAGATGTCGGCCCTGATCAGCGCCCCGATCCACTCCTGGTACGGATTGTCGTACGTCGCCGTCAGCGGCGGCTTGAGCCCGTCGGCCAGGTTGCGGTACGCGGCCCGCTCGGCGGTGAACGTCTGGAGGTACGGCAGCCGCAGCAGCCACAGGTCGCCGACCTGCTCGGTGCTGAAGCCGAAGCCGTGGGTCTCCAGCAGATGGAGGCCGAGGATCGCGTAGTCGACGTCGTCGTCACGGCAGCTGCCGTGGATCCGGCCGCGCACACACTGGCGCCACTCGGGCCGCAGCGCGGTCGCGTCGTCGCCCGTGGGCTCGGGCAGGTAGTCGGTCAGGGGGAGGGCGCCGGCCTGTCTGAGGTAGCGGTCGATGCGGTCGCGTGTCCAGACCTCGCCCAGCTCGACCGGCTTGCCCAGCATGTTGCCCGCGATGCGGCCGACCCAGCCGCCGAGGACGCGGTCGGCGAGCGCTGCTTCGGTGTCGACGAGGGTCATGGTTACGGTCTACCCGTTTCCGCGGGATCGGCCGAGCAGGTGGGGCCGCCGGTCCAGGAGTCGGGCAGATGCTGACGGCCGGGGCGTCCTCCGGTTAAGGTCACAGCGGCGCGACTGGCCCTGACGTGCGTGAGGGCCCGGAGAGCAAGGGGAGTGCAAGTGGCGGACGCTGCAGTGAGCGGTACCCGAACGACACAGCGGGTGCTCGTCGCCGCGGACAAGTTCAAGGGGTCGCTGACGGCCGTGGAGGTCGCCGAGCGGGTGACGGCCGGGCTGCGCCGGGCCGTGCCGCACCTCGAGGTCGAGGCGCTGCCCGTGGCCGACGGCGGCGACGGCACCGTGGCCGCGGCGGTCGCGGCCGGGTTCGAGCGCCGGGAGGTACCGGTCGCCGGCCCCCTCGGCGGTGAGGTGACGGCGGCGTTCGCGCTGCGCGACGGCACCGCGGTCGTGGAGATGGCCGAGGCGAGCGGACTCCAGCGGCTGCCCGCCGGCGTCTTCGCCCCGCTCACGGCGTCCACATACGGCTCCGGCGAGCTGCTGCGGGCCGCCCTGGACGCGGGCGCCCGCACCATCGTCTTCGGGGTCGGCGGCAGCGCCACCACGGACGGCGGCGCCGGGATGCTGTCCGCGCTGGGCGCCCGGTTCCTGGACGCGGACGGCGAGCCGGTACCGCCGGGCGGCGGCGGCCTCACCGATCTGGCCACCGCCGATCTGTCGGGCCTCGACCCGCGCCTCGCCGAGGTCGAACTGGTTCTCGCCAGCGACGTCGACAACCCGCTGACCGGCCCGAAGGGCGCGCCCGCGGTCTACGGCCCGCAGAAGGGCGCCTCGCCGGACGACGTGGCGGCCCTGGACACCGCTCTCGCGCACTTCGCGAAGGTGCTGGAGGGGCCGGCCGGTCCGAAGGCCGCCGAGTACGCCGCCTCGCCCGGCGCGGGCGCGGCGGGCGGCATCGGCTACGGCGCCCTGCTGCTGGGCGCCCGCTTCCGCCCCGGCATCGAGGTGATGCTCGACGTCCTGGGCTTCGCCCCCGCGCTGGACCGTGCGGATCTGGTGATCACCGGCGAGGGCTCCCTCGACGAACAGACCCTGCACGGCAAGGCCCCGGCGGGCGTCGCGGCGGCGGCCCGCGCCGCCGGCAAGGACGTGGTGGCGGTCTGCGGCCGCCTCGCCCTCCCCCCGGAGGTCCTGGGTCGCTCCGGCTTCCGCAGGGCCTACCCCCTGACGGACGCCGAGCCGGACGTGGCGAAGTGCATCGCCGAGGCGGGCCCGATCCTGGAACGGGTGGCCGAACGCATCGCCAGGGACTTTCTGACCTGAGCGGACTTCGTGTCCGACCGATTCGGGCGGCGGGCCGGTGGGGGTGGTTCGCGCAGTTCCCCGCGCCCCCAAGGTGACGCCGCCCCCCAGGGGCGCGGGGAACTGCGCGACCGGCCACGACGGCGCCGCAGCCGATGCCCGGAGGTCTGGGGGCGGAGTCCTCAGGGACATGACCTCCACGAACCCGGACAAGCAAAGGGGCCCCGAACCGAATCCCGGTCCGGGGCCCAACCAAGCCAGTGCAACGCTACGGCTGCGCCGCCCGCGCCTCCCGCCGGTTGCCGCGGAAGTTGTTCACCCGCCGAGCCGTCGCGAAGAGCGGAATCACCGCACCCATGACCAGCTGAAGCGCACACCCCGTCTGCAGCAGCAGCTGTCCGCTCGGCGCGTCGAACGCCCACGCGGCGAGCAGCCCCATGCTCAGCACGATCCACGACAGCATCGCCACGGCGAGCCGCCCCCGCGGCTTCGGGTACTCGACCCGGCTGACCATGAGCCACGCCGTCCCCAGGATCGCCAGCAGCGTCGCCACGAAGGGCAGCTCGAGCAGCACGATCGAGACGACCGTCAGCGCCCCGAACGGCGACGGCATGCCCTGGAACGTCCCGTCCTTCACGGTGACGCACGAGAACCGCGCAAGCCGCAGCACCACCGCCAGCAGCACGACGATCGCGCCCACCGCCGCGACCCGCTCATGCGCGTCCCGCGCGACCATGCCGTACACGAGTACGAAGTACGCGGGCGCCAGACCGAAGCTGATCAGGTCGGAGAGATTGTCCAGCTCCGCACCCATCGGCGACGACCGCAGCTTGCGGGCGACGAGGCCGTCGAACAGGTCGAAGACCGCCGCGCACAGCATCAGGATCACGGCCGTGGCCGCGCTGTTGCGGGCCATGCCCATGCCCACATCGTCACCCGTGAGATGCGGGATGAGGATGCCGGTTGTCGTGAAGTAGACAGCCATGAACCCGCACGTGGCGTTGCCGAGCGTCAGGGTGTCCGCTATCGAGAGGCGAAGAGAGAGAGGCATCTCCTCTTCTTCGTCCACCTCGTCGGCCTCCGGGATCCAGCCGGCCTTGGTATCAGGATCAATCACGGTCAATGCGAGTCACCCCAGCCACGGTCTTCTGACCGACCTCGACGTCTACCTCCACGCCCTCGGGCAGGTAGATGTCCACACGCGAGCCGAAGCGGATCAGGCCGATCCGCTCGCCCTGCTCGACCTTGGTGCCCTGGGGCACGTAGGGAACGATGCGACGGGCGACCGCGCCGGCGATCTGGATCATCTCGATGTCGCCGAGCTCGGTGTCGAAGTGCCACACGACCCGCTCGTTGTTCTCGCTCTCCTTGTTGAAAGCGGGAACGAATCCACCGGGGATGTGCTCGACGGACGTCACCGTGCCGGCCAGCGGCGCGCGGTTGACGTGCACGTTGAGCGGGCTCATGAAGATCGCGACGCGGGTGCGGCCGTCCTTCCACGGCATGATGCTCTGCACCACGCCGTCGGCGGGCGAGATGACCCGGCCCTGGGTGATCTCGCGCTCGGGGTCGCGGAAGAACCACAGCATCCCCGCCGCGAGCGCGGTGGCGGGAACGGCGACGGCCTTGGCGGCGCCGGAGCGCCGGGCACGGGCCAGGCTGAGGGCTGCGGTGGCGACGGTCGGAAGAAGCCACGGCGATGCTCCGCGCGCGAGGCGTACGCCGGCCCGGCTGTCGCGTGGTGCAGAGGTTTGGCTGTGGGGCATGGATGACCTTCGTAGCGGATGAGGCCGCACTCTGACGGGGGACGGCGGCTTTCCGGCGATCGTAGCGGCTCGGGGCCGTAACTGGGTAAGCCAGGCAGCCGAGTCGGCGGCTGAAGAGTGCTGACGGGGTGTGATCTTCTTCTCCAAGAAAACACCCCGTATCCGGACATCTAGCCCTGGAATCGATACTCTTCGAGCAGTCGCCGACCGATGATCATTTTCTGGATCTCGGCGGTACCTTCACCGATGAGCAGCATCGGAGCCTCACGGTAGAGGCGCTCGATCTCGTACTCCTTGGAGAAGCCGTAGCCGCCGTGGATCCGGAAGGCGTCTTCGACGACCTCCTTGCAGTACTCGGAGGCGAGGTACTTCGCCATCCCAGCCTCGAGGTCGTTTCGCTCACCGGAGTCCTTTTTGCGAGCTGCATTCACCATCATCGCATGCGCGGCCTCGACCTTGGTAGCCATCTCGGCCAGCTTGAACTGGATCGCCTGGTGCTGGGCGATCGCCTTTCCGAAGGTGTGGCGCTGCTGCGCGTACCGGACGCCCAGTTCGAACGCACGCTGGGCGACACCGCAGCCACGTGCCGCCACATTGACGCGCCCGACCTCGACCCCGTCCATCATCTGGTAGAAACCACGGCCGGTGACCCCGCCGAGCACGCGATCCGCAGGAATCCGCAGGCCATCCATGATGAGTTCGGTGGTGTCGACCCCCTTGTAACCCATCTTGTCGATCTTGCCGGGGATGGTGAGGCCGGGGCGGACCTCGCCGAAGCCGGGCTCCTTCTCGACGAGGAAGGTCGTCATCGACTTGTGGGGCGCGGTGCCCTCGGGGTGACCTTCGTCACTTCGGACCAGAACGGCCACCAGGGACGACGTCCCGCCGTTGGTCAGCCACATCTTCTGGCCGTTCAGGACGTACTCCTCGCCGTCCTTCACCGCCTTCGACGTGATCGCCGAGACGTCCGAGCCGAGGGCCGGCTCCGACATCGAGAACGCGCCACGGATGTCGCCCGCCGCCATCTTCGGCAGGAAATGGTCCTTCTGTTCCTGCGTGCCGTGCTGCTTGAGCATGTACGCCACGATGAAGTGGGTGTTGATGATGCCGGAGACCGACATCCAGCCGCGGGCGATCTCCTCGACGCAGAGGGCGTACGTCAGGAGCGACTCGCCCAGACCGCCGTACTCCTCGGGGATCATCAGGCCGAAGAGGCCCAACTCCTTGAGGCCGTCGACGATCTGCTGCGGATACTCGTCGCGGTGCTCCAGCTCGGTCGCGACCGGGATGATCTCCTTGTCCACGAAGTCGCGGACGGTGGAGAGGATCTCCTGCTGAATGTCGGTCAGACCGGCGGTCTGGGCGAGTCGCGCCATGGCTACTTCTCCTGCTCCTTGAGCTCGGGGCGGCCGGGCTGCTCGCCGCCGCGCTCCTTGATGTAGGTCTCGGTCGGCACCATGACCTTGCGGCGGAACACGCAGACCAGCGTGCCGTCCTGCTTGTAGCCCTTGGTCTCGACGTAGACGATGCCGCGGTCGTTCTTCGACTTGGACGGCCACTTGTCGAGCACGGTCGTCTGGCCGTAGACCGTGTCGCCGTGGAAGGTCGGCGCCACGTGCTTGAGCGACTCGATCTCCAGGTTGGCGATGGCCTTGCCGGAGATGTCCGGGACGGACATGCCGAGCAGGAGGGAGTAGATGTAGTTCCCGACCACGACGTTCTTGCCGAAGTCCGTCGTCTTCTCGGCGTAGTTGACGTCCATGTGGAGCGGGTGGTGGTTCATGGTGAGGAGACAGAACAGGTGGTCGTCGTACTCCGTGACCGTCTTTCCGGGCCAGTGCTTGTACGTCGCCCCGACCTCGAACTCCTCGTAGGTGCGTCCGAACTGCATCGCCGTCACGCCTCCGGGATCTCGAACTTGCTGGTCCGCTGCATGCCGGCGGCCCGGCCCTTGCCGGAGACGACCAGGGCCATCTTGCGGCTGGCCTCGTCGATCATCTCGTCGCCGAGCATCGCGGAGCCCTTCTTGCCGCCCGCCTCGGACGTGTAGTAGTCGTACGCGTCCAGGATCAGCTCGGCGTGGTCGTAGTCCTCCTGCGAGGGCGAGAAGATCTCGTTGGACGCCTCGACCTGACCCGGGTGCAGCACCCACTTGCCGTCGAAGCCGAGGGCCGCGGCGCGCTGGGCGACCTCGCGGTAGCCGTCGATGTTGCGGATCTGGAGGTAGGGGCCGTCGATGGCCTGGAGGTTGTTGGCGCGGGCGGCCATCAGGATCTTCATCAGGATGTAGTGGTAGGCGTCCGCCGGGTAGCCGGGCGGCTGCTCGCCCACGACCAGCGACTTCATGTTGATGGAGGCCATGAAGTCGGCCGGGCCGAAGATGATCGTCTCGACGCGCGGGGAGGCCGTCGCGATCTCGTTGACGTTGTTCAGGCCCTGCGCGTTCTCGATCTGCGCCTCGATGCCGATCTTGCCGACCTCGAAGCCCATCGTCTTCTCGATCTGCGTCAGCAGCAGGTCGAGGGCGACGACCTGCTGGGCCGTCTGCACCTTCGGCAGCATGATGCAGTCGAGGTTCTGGCCGGCGCCCTCGACGACCGTGACGACGTCCCGGTACGTCCACTCGGTCGTCCAGTCGTTGACCCGCACGACGCGCGTCTTGCCCGTCCAGTCGCCCTCGTTGAGGAACTTGACGATGGTGTGCCGCGCCTCGGGCTTGGCGAGCGGGGCGCAGGCGTCCTCCAGGTCGAGGAAGACCTGGTCCGCCGGCAGGCCCTGCGCCTTCTCCAGGAAGCGCGGGTTGCTTCCCGGTACCGCGAGACACGAGCGGCGGGGTCGCAGACGGTTGACGGTCATGCGGGGACCTCCAGGGGGTCGAGCTTGTTCGCTTTCCGGATCTCGTCGACGATGCGGCCGATGATTCCGGTGATGTCGAAATCCTTCGGGGTGAAGACGGCGGCCACTCCGGCGGCCCTGAGCTGCTCGGCGTCCCCGTTGGGGATGATGCCACCGGCGATCACCGGAATATCTGTGGCACCGGCCACACGGAGCCGTTCGAGCACGTCAGGGACCAGTTGGGCGTGCGAGCCGGACAGGATCGACAGGCCGACCGCGTGCACGTCCTCGGCGAGGGCCGCGTCCACGATCTGCTCGGGCGTCAGCCGGATGCCCTGGTAGACCACCTCGAAGCCGGCGTCACGCGCCCGCACGGCGATCTGCTCAGCGCCGTTGGAGTGCCCGTCCAGGCCCGGCTTGCCGACCAGGAAGCGCAGCTTGCCGACGTCCAGGTCCTTGGCCGTCAGATCCACCTTGCGGCGGACCAGGGCCAGCGCGCTGCCCTCCTCGACCGGGACGGCCACGGGCGCCGACGAGACGCCCGTCGGGGCGCGGAACTCGCCGAACACCTCGCGCAGGGCCCCGGCCCACTCGCCGGTCGTCGCCCCGGCGCGGGCGCACTCCAGGGTGGCCTCCATGAGGTTCTCGGTGCCGCGGGCGGCCTCCTTCAGCTTCTCCAGCGCCTTGCAGGGGCGCGGGTGGTTGAAGGGCGGCTGGTAGCGGTTGTCCCGCCATTGCTGGAGCGAGGCGATGACGCGGGCCTCGACCGCCGGGTCGACGGTCTGGATCGCGGTGTCCAGGTCGGCGGTCAGCGGGTTCGGTTCGGTGCCCTCGAAGGCGTTGACACCGATGATCTTCTCCTGGCCCGACTCGATCCGGCCCCGGCGCTCGGCGTGCGAGGAGACCAGCTGCGACTTGAGGTAGCCGGACTCGACGGCCGCCATCGCGCCGCCCATCTCCTGGATGCGGTCGATCTCCGCGAGGGCGGACTCGACCAGTTCCCCGACCTTCGCCTCGATCACCTTCGAGCCGTCGAAGATGTCCTCGTACTCCAGCAGATCGCTCTCGTAGGCCAGCACCTGCTGGATGCGCAGCGACCACTGCTGGTCCCAGGGGCGGGGCAGGCCCAGCGCCTCGTTCCACGCGGGGAGCTGCACGGCACGCGCGCGTGCGTCCTTGGAGAGGGTCACGGCCAGCATCTCGAGCACGATCCGCTGGACGTTGTTCTCCGGCTGAGCCTCCGTCAGTCCCAGGGAGTTGACCTGGACGCCGTAGCGGAAGCGGCGGTGCTTGGGGTTCTCGATGCCGTACCGCTCGCGGGTGACCTTGTCCCAGATGCGGCCGAAGGCGCGCATCTTGCACATCTCCTCGACGAAGCGGACGCCCGCGTTCACGAAGAACGAGATGCGGCCGACGACGTCGCCCATGCGCTCCTGCGGCACCTGGCCGGAGTCGCGCACTGCGTCGAGCACGGCGATCGCGGTGGACATCGCGTACGCGATCTCCTGCACCGGCGTGGCGCCCGCCTCCTGCAGGTGGTAGCTGCAGATGTTGATCGGGTTCCACTTGGGGATGTGGGAGACCGTGTACGCGATCATGTCCGTCGTCAGACGGAGGCTCGGTCCCGGCGGGAACACGTGGGTGCCCCGGGACAGGTACTCCTTGACGATGTCGTTCTGGGTCGTGCCCTGGAGCTTGGTGATGTCCGCACCCTGCTCCTCGGCGACGACCTGGTAGAGCGCCAGCAGCCACATGGCCGTGGCGTTGATGGTCATCGAGGTGTTCATCTGCTCCAGGGGGATGTCCTGGAACAGCCGGCGCATGTCACCGAGGTGCGCGATCGGCACACCGACCCGGCCGACCTCGCCGCGGGCGAGGATGTGGTCGGAGTCGTAGCCGGTCTGCGTCGGCAGGTCGAACGCCACCGACAGACCTGTCTGCCCCTTGGCGAGATTGCGCCGGTACAGCTCGTTGGACGCCTCGGCCGTGGAGTGACCGGCGTACGTGCGCATGAGCCACGGCCGGTCCTTCTGACGCTCACTCATGGACGACCTCAGATGTTCCGGAAGCGGTTGATGGCGTCGATGTGCTTGGCGCGCTTCTCCTGGTCGCGCACGCCCAGGCCCTCCTCGGGAGCCAGCGCGAGGACGCCGACCTTGCCCTGGTGGAGGTTGCGGTGCACGTCGTAGGCGGCCTGCCCGGTGTCCTCCAGGGAGTAGACCTTGGAGAGCGTCGGGTGGATCTTGCCCTTCGCGATGAGCCGGTTGGCCTCCCAGGCCTCCCGGTAGTTGGCGAAGTGCGAGCCGATGATCCGCTTCAGCGACATCCACAGGTAGCGGTTGTCGTACTCGTGCATGTAGCCCGAGGTCGAGGCGCAGGTGGTGATGGTGCCGCCCTTGCGGGTGACGAACACGCTCGCGCCGAAGGTCTCGCGGCCGGGGTGCTCGAAGACGATGTCGATGTCCTCGCCGCCGGTGAGCTCGCGGATGCGCTTGCCGAAGCGCTTCCACTCCTTCGGGTCCTGGGTGTTCTCGTCCTTCCAGAACTTGTAGCCCTCGGCGTTGCGGTCGATGATCGCGTCCGCGCCCATGGACCGGCAGATGTCGGCCTTCTGCTCGCTGGAGACGACGCAGATCGGGTTGGCTCCGCCGGCCAGCGCGAACTGGGTGGCATAGGAGCCGAGTCCGCCGCTCGCGCCCCAGATGAGCACGTTGTCGCCCTGCTTCATGCCGGCGCCGTTGCGGGAGACCAGTTGCCGGTAGGCGGTGGAGTTGACCAGGCCGGGGGCGGCGGCCTCCTCCCAGCTGAGGTGGTCGGGCTTGGGCATCAGCTGGTTGGACTTGACGAGCGCGATCTCGGCGAGGCCGCCGAAGTTGGTCTCGAAGCCCCAGATGCGCTGCTCGGGGTCGAGCATCGTGTCGTTGTGGCCGTCGCTGGACTCCAGCTCGACGGAGAGGCAGTGCGCGACGACCTCGTCGCCGGGCTGCCAGGCGTTGACGCCGGGGCCGGTGCGCAGGACGACGCCCGCGAGGTCGGAGCCGATGATGTGGTACGGCAGGTCGTGGCGCTTGGCCAGCTCGTTGGTGCGGCCGTAGCGCTCCAGGAACCCGAAGGTCGACAGCGGCTCGAAGATCGAGGTCCACACCGAGTTGTAGTTGACCGAGGAGGCCATGACGGCCACCAGGGCCTCGCCCGGGCCGAGCTCCGGGACCGGGACCTCGTCCAGGTGGATCGACTTGCGGGGGTCCTTGTCGCGGGTGGTGAGGCCCGCGAACATCTCCGTCTCGTCCTTGTGCACGGTGATCGCGCGGTACGACTCGGGCAGCGGGAGGGCGGCGAAGTCCTCCGACGCGGAGTCGGGCGACTGGATCGCGGCCAGGATGTCCTTCATGGTCACGGTGTTGCCTCCGGCGGTGTGCGCCCTGAGGGAGGGGCGCTGAGGGTTACGGCGGTGCTGCTGAGGGTTGAGGGTGTGCCGTCGGTTCGGCGGTGGTGCTGTTCGGCAGCGCTGGTGGCGCGGGAGGTTGCCTGTGACGCAGGCGTCCGGGCGAGCAGGCGGTGGGCTTGCTGGGACGTCGCCCGGACCCCTTCAACGTATGACACCGCGTGTCACCCCGCAAGGCACTGAGTGCCAGAACTTGCTCTCAGATGAAATCTTTACGTAACAAATGAGCGATGATCGATCGAATGGCCTCGGCGGGGCATGTCAAAGCGGCCCCTGACATGCCAAAACGGCCACCCCGTGGGGTGGCCGTCATCACAGTGGCGCGAGCTGCTCCGTGCTCCCTCGCGAGCCGCTCAGCGCTCCTTGAGTGCCTGCTCGATCGTCCTCATGACCTCGTCCAGCGGCGCGTCGGTGCGGGCGACGGTCACCAGCACCTCGCCCTGCGTCGAGGCCGTGGCCGCGGCCGGCTGCGCCTCCGTGGAGCGCCCGGCCCCGATGCCCGTGCCGAAGGTCTTGCGCACGATCGCGAAGGCGTGGTCCAGCTGCGTCTCCACGTCCCCCTGCCCGCCGGCCCGCAGCCAGCGCCGCAGGACGTGGTTGTGCGCGGTGACCACGGCGGACGCGGCCACCTCCGCCAGCAGCGGGTCGTCGTTGGCGTCGTCGGCGTGCGCGCGCTCGTCGAAGTGGCCGAGGAGATAGCGGGTGAACAGACGCTCGTAGCGGGCCACCGAGGCGATCTCCGCCTCGCGCAGCGTGGGCACCTCGCGCGTCAGCTTGTAGCGGGCGACCGAGATCTCCGGCCGCGCCGCGTACATCTTCATGACTTCCTTGATGCCGCGGCACACCGTGTCGAGCGGATGCTCGTGCGCGGGCGCGGCGTTGAGCACCGCCTCGGCGCGGATCAGGGTGTCGTCGTGGTCGGGGAAGATCGCCTCTTCCTTGGACCGGAAGTGGCGGAAGAACGTCCGTCGGGCGACCCCGGCCGCGGCCGCGATCTCGTCGACGGTGGTCGCCTCATACCCCTTGGTCGCGAACAGCTCCATCGCGGCGGCCGCCAGTTCCCGGCGCATCTTGAGCCGCTGGGCGGCGGCGCGAGAGCCTGCGGCGCTCTCCGGCGCGTCGGTCGTAGCTGGTGTACGTGAGGACTTGGCGGGCTGGGGCATGCCCTGAACGTACTGCATGTGCGCAGCTCGCTGCGCATGGCCTGGTTCGTGGAACCGGTCCGGGCCGAGCAGGCCACCCCACTCGCCGCCGGACCGGAACCAGTCGCCGGGACCCTCAGCGCTTGGCATATTCGCGGAAGCCACGGCCGGTCTTGCGGCCGAGGCAGCCCGCGGCCACCAGGTGCTCCAGCAGCGGCGCCGGGGCGAGCCCCGGGTCGCGGAACTCGCGGTGCAGGACCTTCTCGATGGCGAGCGAGACATCCAGTCCGACGACGTCCAGCAGCTCGAAGGGACCCATCGGGTACCCGCCGCCCAGTCGCATCGCCGCGTCGATGTCGTCGAGGGACGCGTAGTGCTCCTCGACCATCTTGATCGCGTTGTTCAGGTACGGGAACAGCAGCGCGTTCACGATGAAGCCCGCCCGGTCCCCGCAGTCGACCGCGTGCTTCCTGATCCGGCCGCAGACCTCGCGGACCGTCGCGTGGACGTCGTCGGCCGTCAGCACGGTGCGGACGACCTCGACCAGCTTCATGGCCGGCGCCGGGTTGAAGAAGTGCATGCCGATCACGTCCTGCGGACGCGAGGTGGCGCGGGCGCAGGCGACGACCGGCAGCGACGAGGTCGTGGTGGCCAGGATCGCGCCCGGCTTGCAGACCTTGTCCAGCGCGGCGAACAGCTGCCGCTTGACCTCCAGGTCCTCGGCGACCGCCTCCACGGCCAGATCGACGTCGGCGAAGTCGTCGTAGGTGCCCGTCGGCGTGATGAGGTCCAGGGTCTGCGCGGCGGCCTCGGCGGTCATCCGGCCCCTGTCGACCGAGCGGGCCAGGGACTTGCCGATCCGGGCCTTCGCGGTCTGGGCCTTCTCCTCGCTGCGGGCCGCGATGACCACCTCGTACCCGCCCTTGGCGAAGACCTCGGCGATCCCGGAGGCCATGGTGCCCGAGCCCGCGACGCCGACCGAGCGGATCTCCCGGCCCTCGGTCAGGTCCCCGCCCTCCAGCGGGGTCAGGGCGTCCCGCACGACGACCGGGCTGCCCGGCGCCTCGTAGGTGTAGAAGCCACGTCCCGCCTTACGGCCGGTCAGGCCCGCCTCGCTGAGCTGCTTGAGGATCGGGGCCGGTGCGTGCAGGCGGTCGCCGGACGCGGCGTACATCGCCTCCAGGACGGTGCGCGCGGTGTCGACGCCGATCAGGTCGAGCAGCGCCAGCGGGCCCATCGGCAGCCCGCAGCCCAGCCGCATCGCGGCGTCGATGTCCTCGCGGGAGGCGTACTTCGCCTCGTACATCGCGGCGGCCTGGTTGAGATAGCCGAACAGCAGGCCGTCGGCGACGAACCCCGGGCGGTCGCCGACCGCGACGGGCTCCTTGCCCAGGTCCAGGGCCAGGTCGGTGACCGCCGTGACAGCCGCCGGCGCGGTCAGCACCGACGAGACGACCTCGACCAGCTTCATCGCCGGGGCCGGGTTGAAGAAGTGCAGGCCCAGCACCCGCTCCGGGCGGGAGGACTCGGCGGCCAGACGGGTGACGGACAGGGCGTTGGTGCCGGTCGCCAGGATCGTCTCCGGGCGCACGATCCCGTCCAGCTCCCGGAAGATCTGCTGCTTGACCTCGTACGACTCCGGGGCCACCTCGATGACGAGGTCGGCGTCGGCCGCCGTCCTGAGGTCGGTGGAGGTGCGGACCCGGGCGAGGATGCCGGCGCGGTCCTTCTCGGTCAGCCGCTCGCGCTCGACGCCGCGGGCGGTGGAGGCCTCCAGGGCGGCGACGCACTTCGCGGCCTGGGCCTCGCTGATGTCGATGCCGACGACCTCGCGGCCGGCCTTGGCGAGGACCTCGGCGATGCCGGTGCCCATCGTGCCGAGGCCGACGACGGCGATGGTCTGCAGCGGGGACTGGGACGGGTCGGAAAGGGGAGTGGCCATCGCGGGACTCCAGGAATGAGGGTGACGACGGGGAACGCGCCCGGGTGCGCCGAGGGGCGCACCGGGTGCGTGAGAAGTGCGGGTGTTGCCGGGCCGCATGCGCACACGCCCGGTGAAGGGAGGACCGGCCCTGTCCCGGGGCCGAGTCGCACCTCGGTACCTGAAGCACCGAACCGACTGCTCTCACGACGGCCGCGTCACCAGACCGCCGCGAGGAAAACGAGTGGGTAACTCGCTCGTCTGAGCTTAACTGGCGGGTAACGAGCGCGCCAGCCCTCGTCTTTGTGATGTACGTCCCGCGCAGCTCGCGCCACGCCTACCCTCTCAGTCATGGACGAAGAGTTGCGATCACTCACGCTGCGCTTACGGCAGGAGTCGGGGGCATCGCCCGCGTTCGAGCGGCTCGTGGCGACCGAGGACGTCGACGCCCTGGCGGGTGTGCTGACCGAACCCGGGCAGCAGCTGTGGGCGAGAGAGCTGGCCGCCTTCCGGCTCGGGCTCGCGGGGGACCGGCGGGCCTTCGAGGCCCTGGTGCTGCTGCTGAACCATCGCGATCCGCCGCGCTGCGCTTCCGCCGCCTACGCCCTCGCGCGCCTCGGCGACCCGCGCACCGCCCGCGCGGCCGCCGCCCTCGCCACCAACGAACTGCGTGTCGCCTACGCCCTCCACCCCGTGCGGCTCCTGGTCGAGCTGCGCGCCCCGGAGGCCGTGCCCGCGCTGATCACCACCCTGCGGCGGCGGCTGCGGCCGCACGACCCCTACCGTCGGGTGGCCCTCGCCTGTGTGGACGGACTCGGCACGCTGGGCGACGCCCGGGCCAGGCCCGTCCTGGACGAGGCCCTCGCCCACCCGGTCCTCGCCGAGGCGGCGGTGCGTGCGCTGGGGAGGATTCCGAGGCAGCGGTGAGGTCAGCGGGGGAGCGCTCTCACGTAGCGCACTTCGGGGACGGTGACGCCCTCCACCTCGAAGGGCTCCTCGGCGCCGTCCGCGTGGAAGCCGGCCCGTTCGTAGAAACGACGGGCCCGGCCGTTCTCCTTCAGCACCCACAGGAGCAGCCGGCCGTGTCCCGCCCCCGAGCAGCGCTCGACCGACTCCGCGAGCAGCACCCGCCCCACGCCGCGTCCCAGGTGCTCCGGGTGGACGTAGACGGCGTACAACTCGGCGTCCGGCGTCAGGACTTCACCGTCCCGGTACCGGCCGTGGCAGGCCCAGCCGACGAGTGCGCCGCCGTCGTCCTCGGCGACCAGGTTCACCACGCTGTCGTCGGCCTGTGCGAAGTACGCGCGACGGCGCTCCGCGTCCTCGGCGGTGCTCAGGCCGTCCAGGTACGACTGCGGGATCAGCCCGCGGTACGCGCTCTGCCAGCCGCGTACACGGATCTCCGCGACCCGGTCGCAGTCGGCGAGCGCCATCTCCCGGACCTTCACTCCGCCACCACCGCGAACGCCTCGACTTCCATCAGGAACTCCGGCCGCACCAGCCCGGCGACCCGCACCGCCGAGGCGGCCGGCAGCCGGTCGTCGGGTATGTGCTCGGCGCGGGCGGCGCGGATGGCCGGCATATGGGCCATGTCCGTGACGAAGTAAGTGAGTTTGACGACGTCGTCGAAGGTCGCCCCGGCCGCGGCCAGGCAGCGCCCGAGGTTCTCGAAGACCTGGCGGGCCTGCGCCGCCGGGTCGCCCTCGCCGACCAGCCCGCCCCGCTCGTCGAGCGCGAGTTGACCGGCGACGGCCACGAAACGGCCGGTGCCCATGACCACGTGGCTGTACTGGGCGGCGGCAGCGACCCCGTCGGGGGCGGGAATCCTCGTCAGCTCACTCATGGGCCCATAGTGGACCACGGGACTGACAGTGCCCGCCCCGACGGACGGTCAGGTGCTCAGTTCCGGAAGCCGAGCAGGCGGTGCAGTGTCGATCCGCGGGCGGACATCGACGCCGTCTTCGACGTCAGAGGCTCGGGGTCCGGCAGGGCGTCGCAGGTCGCGTCCCGGGTGCCGATGCCACGCGGCACGGTGCCGTCGGCCAGATAGGCCGCCAGGTACTTGTCCAGGCAGGCGTTCCCGCTCAGCGTGATGCCGTGGTTGCCGCCGCCCTGCTCGACGACCAGGCTGGAGCGAGCCAGCAGGTCGTGGACGGTGACGCCGCCCTCGTAGGGAGTGGCCGCGTCGTTCGTCGCCTGGAACAGCAGGGCCGACGACAGACGGCCGTTGGCGATGCTCACCGGACGTGCCCCGTCCGTCGGCCAGAACGCGCACGGTGCGTTGTACCAGGCGTTGTTCCAGGTCATGAACGGCGCCTTCTCGTACGCAGCCCAGTTGTCCTTGCGCCACTGGTGCCAGTCACGCGGCCAGAACGCGTCCCGGCACTGCACGGCCGTGTAGATGCTGTAGCTGTTGTCGTCGGCGGCGTCGGTCGCGCCGAAGTTCTTGTACACCTCGACCAGCGGGGCGGTGGTCTTGCGGTTCACATAGGCCGCGAACGCCTCCGCCAGATAGGGCCAGTAGCCGTTGTAGTAGGAGCCCGGGACGAAGGTGTCCTCCAGCTCCGCGGCACCCACCCTGCCGCCCGCCGGATCCTTGGCCAGCGCCGCCCGCATCGCGTACCACGTGGCTTCGATCTTCTCCGGGTCGGTGCCGAGCCGGTACCGCTCGTCGTGCTTGGCGACCCAGGCCATGAAGGCGCGGTGGCGGTCGTTGAAGGCGTGGTCCTGGTTGAGGTTGGCGGTGTACCAGACGTCGGTGGGGTCGACGATCGAGTCCAGGACCATCCGCCGGACGTGCTGCGGATAGAGCCGCCCGTAGACCGCGCCCAGATAGGTGCCGTACGAGTAGCCGAAGTAGTTGATCTTCCGCGCGCCCAGTGCCCGCCGGATCGCCTCGATGTCGTGCGCGGCGCTGACCGTGTTGATGTGCGGCAGCAGGTGCCCGTACTTCTCGGAGCAGGCGACGGCGAAGGACTTGGCGCGGGCGAGGTTGGCCCGCTCGGCCTCGGGCGTGCTCGGCACGGAGTCCGGGCGCACCGGGCCGAAGTAGCCGGGCTCGCAGTCCAGCGCGGGCCTGCTCTGGCCCACTCCGCGCGGGTCGAAGCCGATGACGTCGTACTGGGCCGCGACCTCCTTGGGCAGTGAGGTGGCCACGAAACCGGCCAGCGCCAGACCGTCGCCGCCGGGGCCGCCGGGGTTGACCAGCAGCGGGCCCTGGAACCGCTCGGCGGTGTGCGGGACGCGGGACAGCGCGAGGGAGATCTGCGGACCGCGCGGGTTCGCGTGGTCGAGCGGCACCTTGACGGACGCGCACTGGAGCATCGGATAGTCGGTGGTGCCGCACTTCTTCCAGGCGGGTTTCGCAGCGCGAAAGGTTTCCTCGGGGTGCGGTGCGCTCGCCTCGGCGGGCACGGCCGCGATGCTCCCGGCCAGCATGACGGCAGCGCCGCACAGCACGGCTGCGCGTGTTCTCATGGCGTCCTTCCAGGGCGGAGAGGCGTCGGACCGCGGACTTCACGGTCATCGCCGATTCGTCCCGGCAAGCGGCTCCGGAAGAACGTGTTCTGTCAAGACTTGACCCGATTGGGTCGCGAGATGCGCTCGAACGCTCCTATATGAGCGACAGTTGGGTGGGTTCGGACGTCGGCGGCTCGGCCGGTTCGTTCGGCTCGGGCGGGCGGATCCGGCGCGGCAGGTCCGCGCGCGTGGGCCCGATGCCGTACTCCTCGGCCAGCTCGTGGACCTGACGGGTGATCCGGCGCTGGTACCACTTCGGGGCGTAGGAGCCCTCCGCGTACAGCCGCTCGTACCGGGCCACCAGATGCGGATGGTGCTGCCCCAGCCAGGCCATGAACCACTCGCGGGCGCCGGGCCGCAGATGCAGCACCAGCGGGGTGACGGACGTGGCACCGGAGGCCGCGATCGCCCGTACGGTGGCCCGCAGTTGGGCCGGCCGGTCGCCCAGGAACGGGATCACCGGCGCCATCAGCACACCGCAGCCGATGCCGTGCTCGCCCAGGGTCCGTACGGCGTCCAGGCGCCGCTCCGGCGCGGGCGTGCCCGGCTCGACGGTGCGCCACAGCTCGGGGTCGGTGAAGCCGACCGAGACGGAGATGCCGACGTCGGTGACCTCAGCGGCCTGCTTGATGAGGTTCAGGTCGCGCAGGATCAGCGTGCCCTTGGTCAGGATCGAGAAGGGGTTCGCGTGGTCGCGCAGGGCCGAGATGATGCCCGGCATCAGGCGGTAGCGGCCCTCGGCGCGCTGGTAGCAGTCGACGTTCGTGCCCATCGCGATGTGCTCGCCCTGCCAGCGCCGCGAGCCGAGCTGCCGGCGCAGCAGCTCGGGCGCGTTGACCTTGACCACGATCTGGGTGTCGAAGCCGAGGCCCGTGTCGAGGTCGAGGTAGCTGTGCGTCTTGCGCGCGAAGCAGTACACGCACGCGTGCGAGCAGCCGCGATAGGGGTTGACCGTCCACTGGAACGACATCCGCGAGACCGCCGGGACCCGGTTGATGATCGAACGGGCCCGGATCTCGTGAAAGGTGATTCCAGAGAACTCCGGCGTGTCTATGGTGCGGGTCGTCACCGCGTCCGCGCCGAACAGCGCGGAGTCGGCCCGGCTGTGTTCGGAGTCCGGTGTGAGGTTCTCCCAGCGCATGACGCCTCCTCGGTAGCACTGCCCACAGAATAGAACATATGTTCCCTTGATCGTGCGAGGGTGTTCTACGAACGTGTTCGACCGGGTTCGGGGACCCCGATTTGGGGGGTCGGGCGGCGGGGTGGTTGGCTTGCCCCGACCCCCGAGAAACCATGTCCTGGAGGAACCTGATGGCGCAGGTCGAGGCCACTACGGAGCGGATCGTCGCGGCGGACGCGGAGACGGTGTTCGACGCCCTCGCCGACTACAGCGGCACGCGCGAGAAGCTGCTGCCCGAGCACTTCAGCGAGTACGAGGTGCGCGAGGGCGGCGACGGCGAGGGCACCCTCGTCCACTGGAAGCTCCAGGCCACCAGCAAGCGCGTGCGCGACTGCCTCCTGGAGGTCGGCGAGCCCACCGACGGCGAGCTGGTCGAGAAGGACCGCAACTCCTCCATGGTCACCACCTGGCGGGTCACCCCGGCCGGCGAGGGCAAGTCCCGGGTCGTGGTGACCACCACCTGGACCGGCGCCGGCGGCATCGGCGGCTTCTTCGAGAAGACCTTCGCCCCCAAGGGCCTCGGCCGGATCTACGACGCGATGCTCGCCAAGCTCGCCGCCGAGGTGGAGAAGTAACCACCCGCGTCCCCAAGATCCAACCCAGTGGGGGCCGTTGTGCCCCCTCACCGGTTCGGGTGATCTCCGGGCGGACCCGCCGCATGCCGTAACTCGTCGTGCTTGCTCATAGTTGTCGCTTTTACGCGGGAATTGTGCGGCAGCGCGACGAGGGGAGCGGTAGGTGGGCGGTATCACTCTGGCGCAGGACGAACCGGCGGTGGCGCCACCCGACACCCCCGCCCCGCCACCGGCCCCGGCCGCCGAACTCAGCCCCCGCCGGATCCGGTTGATCTTCCTCGCGCTCCTGCCGGCCCTGCTCCTGGCCGCCCTGGAGCAGATGATCGTCGCCACCGCGCTCCCGAGGATCGTCGGCGAGCTGCACGGCCTGGACCGGATGTCCTGGACGGTCACCGCCTACCTGCTCACCGCCACCGTCGGACTGCCGATCTACGGCAAGCTCGGCGATCTGCTGGGCCGCAAGGGCGTCTTCCAGTTCGCCATCGTCGTCTTCGTCGCCGGCTCCGCGCTCGCCGGCCGCGCGCAGACCATGGACCAGCTCATCGCCTTCCGCGCCCTCCAGGGCGTCGGCGCGGGCGGCCTCATGATCGGGGTCCAGGCGATCATCGCGGACATCGTGCCGCCCCGGCGGCGCGCCCGCTACCTGGGCCTGATCGGCGCCGCCTTCGGCCTCGCCTCGGTGGCCGGACCGCTGCTCGGCGGCTACTTCACGGACCATCTCTCCTGGCGCTGGTGCTTCTACGTCAATGTGCCCTTCGGCCTGTTCACCCTCGCCGTCGTCGCCGTCGCGCTGAAGCTCCCGAAGCCGGCCGTCAGGGCCCGGCTGGACATCCTCGGCGCGCTGCTGCTGACCGCCGCCTCCACCTGCCTCGTCCTGCTGACGAGTTGGGGCGGCACCGAGTACCCCTGGGACTCGCGGATGATCATCGGCCTCGGCGCCGGAGCGGGCGCGGCGACCGTGCTCTTCCTCGTCGTCGAGCGCTTCGCCGTCGAACCCCTCATCCCGCTGCGGCTGTTCAGGGACTCGGTCTTCAACGTCACCGGTCTCGTGGGCCTGGTGATCGGAGCCGGACTGTTCGGCGCCGCCAGCTACCTGCCGACCTGGCTGCAGATGGTCGACGGGGCCTCCGCCACCGAGTCGGGCCTGCTCATGCTGCCGATGACGGGCGGCATCGTCGGCGCCTCGATCATCGTCGGCCAGCTCATCAGCCACACCGGCCGCTACAAGGCCTACCCGATCCTCGGCGGCGCCCTCTCCGTCGCCGGAATGTGGCTGCTCTCCCGCCTCGACGCCGGCACGCCCCGGCTGCAGTACAGCATCTGGATGGCCGTCCTCGGCGCCGGCATCGGCATGGTGATGCCGGTCCTCGTCCTCGCCGTGCAGAACTCGGTGCGCCCCGCCGACCTGGGCACCGCCACCAGCGCCAACAACTACTTCCGGCAGATCGGCGGCAGCGTGGGAGCCGCCGTCTTCGGCACGCTCTTCGCCGGCCGGCTCGCCGACGCGCTGGCCCGGCACCTCCCCGCACACGCGGGCGACCGGCTGCCCGAGCCCGAGTCCATCACCCCGCAGCTCGTTCACACGCTGCCTCCGGCACTGCGCGACGGCTACATCCGGGCGTACGCCGACGCCATGCCGCGGATCTTCCTCTACCTGGTGCCGGTGCTCGTCCTCGGACTGGTCATCGCCTTCTTCCTCAAGGAGAAACCACTGGTGTCCCACTACGCCTCCGCCACCGACCCGGACACGGCGCCGGGGAACGCCGCGATCCCGCAGGCGCGCGCACCGCACGTGGCCGGAATGCCCGTCTGCGGCTCGGTGCAGCACCACGACGGGACCGTCGTACCCCGCGCGGCGCTCACGCTCATCGACGTCACCGGGCAGCAGACCGGGCGCGGCGCGAGCGGCGAGGACGGGCGCTACACGCTGGCCACCCCGGGCCCCGGTGCCTATGTGCTGATCGCCGCCGCGGGCGGCCACCAGCCGCAGGCGGTCTCCGTGACGGTCGGCGAACGCCCCGTCGAACTGGACATCGTCCTCGGCGGCGCCGGGAACCTCGTCGGCAGCGTCGTCACCGCCGACGGCACCCCCGTGCGGGACGCCACCGTCACGCTCACCAACGCGCACGGCGCGGTCGTGGCCACCACCCGCAGCGGGCGGGAAGGCGGCTACGCCATCACCGAACTGGTCGCCGGGGAGTACACCCTCGCCGCCGGGGCGCCCGCCTTCCGCCCGGCCGCGCTGCTCGTCACCGTGCAGGCCGATCGCGAGACCCGCCGGGACATCGAACTGGCCGGCGGCGCCGTCCTGCGCGGCACCGTCCGGGCGGGCGGCGGCCGGCCCGTGGAGGACGCCCGCGTGACCCTGCTGGACGTGGCGGGCAATGTCGTCGACACCCTCACCACCGGCCCCGACGGGACGTTCCGCTTCGTCGACCTGTCCTCCGGCGAGTACACCGTCATCGCCGCCGGATACCCGCCCGTCGCCACCGTCCTCCAGGTGGCCGGAGGCGGCCGCACCGAGCGCGACCTCCAGCTGGGACACGAGGACTGAGGCGGACCGGCGCGCGGGTCGTGCGCCGGTGCGAGGCCCGCGCGAGCAATTCCCGCATTGCCTCACATCGCGACCGGCGGGCGCCGTACGGTGGTGACGCCGACGCAGATCTCGCGGATCCGTGGGGAGAGAGGGCCTGGGCCATGGACCGTGGCACCGACAAGGCTGAGCAGGGCATGGTGACGGAACCCGCCGAGCCCGGCCGGGTCCCCCTGGCCGTCGTCGTGGTCGACCGCGAGGGCCTCGTGTCCCACTGGAGCCGGGGCGCACGGCGTCTGTTCGGCGTCCCCAAGGACGAGGCGATCGGCCGTACGGCCCTCGACCTGCTCCCCGTCTCGGGCGCCCTGCCCGAGGAACCCGAGGATCAGGACCCCACCCCGCACGCCGCCTACGACGGTCTCGGGCCCGACCTCGAATCGTCCCTCGACGGCGGCCTCGCCTACCCGGCGGCGGGCCGCGCCCGGCTCACCGCACCCGGCCGCGACCGGGTCGACGTCCTGTGGTGGGCCTACCCCCTCATCGGCCCCGGGCCGGAACGGCTGCTCGTCCTGGCCGCCGACGCGGACGGGCTGCGCGCCGACGACATCGGAGACGGGGTGCCGGATCGGATAGCACCCGCCTTCGCCCTGCACACGGACTTCCCCGGGGCGGAGGATCTCGCCCGCCGGCTTCCCGAGATCCTGCCCAGCATGAGCGTCGGCGAGAGCGCCCGCATCGTCGCGCAGGTCCTCGAACTCGGCTATCCGATCCTGGAGTTCAGCCAGAACGACCGGGTGCCCGTCACCCCCGACTGGGGTGTGGCCCGGCGCGCCGAGCGCAAGGCACGCCGGGAGCGTGCGGCGCGGGCCCTGGCGGCCGGCGAGCCCGTCCCGGAGGAACTGCGCGACGAGGGCGAGGACCTCGAGTACGCGGCCGTCCGTGAGCATCTGGAGTTCCTCAACGAGGTCAGCGGCCGTATCGGCACCTCCCTCGACCTGTCCCGCACGATCATCGAGGTCAGCAGGGCCGTCGTGCCCCGGTTCACCGACGTCGCCGGGACGTATCTGCGCGAACAGGTCGTCGCCGGCGAGGGGTTCCCGGACGGTGTGCCCGACACGACCACCATGTGGCACCGGGTCGCCCTGGAGCACACCGACGAACCCGGCCGCTGGGACGACGTCGTACCGGTCGGCGAGGCCATGCCGTTCCCCGCGCACACGCCGTTCTTCCAGTGCATGACCACCGGCGAACCCGTCCTCGTGCCGCGCATCAGCGAACAGATGGGCCACGCCATCGCCGCGCAGTTCGAGAAGCGCGACATCCGGCCGCTCATCACGGGCCGCTCCATGCTCGTCGTGCCCCTGAAGGCCCGTCATGTCGTGCTCGGCTTCATGATCCTGCTACGGCACCCCGAACGGCCCGTCTTCGACGACATGGACCGCGTCACCGGCGCCGAACTCGCCGCCCGCGCGGGCCTCGTGCTCGACAACGCGCGCATGTACACCTTCCAGGAGAACGTCGCCGAGACGCTCCAGGACAGCATGCTGCCGCACATCCCGCCTCGCATGGCGGGCTGCGACATCGCCACCCGCTATCTGCCGGGCACACTCCTCGGGAGGGTCGGCGGCGACTGGTTCGACGCGGTGAAGCTGCCCGGCGGGCGTACCGCGTTCGTCGTCGGCGACGTCATGGGCCACGGCCTGAACTCGGCGGCGATGATGGGCCAGTTGCGGACGGCCGTGCAGACCATGGCCGGACTCGACCTGCCGCCCGCGCAGCTGCTGCGCAACCTCGACGACCTCGCCCAGCGCCTCGGCGACAGCTACCTCGCGACCTGTCTGTACGCCGTGTACGACCCGATCGCGAGCGAGCTGCACCTCGCCAACGCCGGGCACATCCCGCCCGTCCTGGTCCGGGCCGACGACGGGCGCAGCGAACTGCTGGAGCTGCCCACGGGGGCGCCGATCGGCGTCGGGGGAGTGCCCTTCGAGGCGGTACGGACGCGTGTGGAGCCCGGCGACCGGCTGGTGATGTGCACCGATGGTCTGGTCGAGGTGCGCGGCGAGGACATCGGCGTGGGCCTGGCGACTCTCTGCGAGTCGGCCGCCCACCCGGCCGCGTCCATGGACGACGCCTGCGACACCATCATCCGGTCCCTCAACACACGCGGCGGCCGCAAGGACGACGTGGCGCTGCTGATGGCCCGGCTGAACGGCATCGAGCCGGACGACGTCGCCGAGTGGCGGCTCGCCCTCGACCCCGCCGAGGCCGGCCGCGCCCGCGCGGTGATCCGCGAGCAGCTGCACGACTGGGGCCTGGCGAAACTGGTCGCGTCCGCCGAGCTGATGGTCAGTGAACTCGTCACCAACGCCGTACGGCACTCCCACGCACGCCCGGTGGAACTGCGCATGGTGCGCGGCGACACCCTGCTGTGCGAGGTGGAGGACGACGACCACGAGCTGCCGACGCTGCTGAGCAGCGGATCTCTCGACGATGCCGGGCGCGGTCTGCGGGTCGTCAGCACGCTGTCCCGTGAGTGGGGCACCAGCCGCACCAAGTCGGGCAAGACCGTGTGGTTCGAACTGACACTGCCCAGGCGCTGACACCGGAGGCTTGTCGTGGCCCCCGCCGCGCGGTACACCGTACTCGCCCGCCGGACGGCGGGATCCGTTCGCACCCTGGGGAGTCGGTCATGAGCGTGACGAGTCGGTACCGGGAGGCGTGGGAGGGGTTCTGGCGCGCGGCGTCCGACGAACCGCGGGCGGTTTTCTGGGACGCCGAGCCGGTCCTGACCGCAGGCCCGCACCTCGCCCTGTTCGAACCCCATGTGGCCGATCCCGCACTGCCGATGGTGGACCTCGGCTGCGGCAACGGCACCCAGACCCGCTACCTCGCCGACCGCTTCCCGCGGGTCGTGGGCGCCGACTTGTCGGCCGCGGCCCTCGACCACGCCCGGCGGGCCGACCCGGCCGGGCAGGCCGCGTACCGGCAGCTGGACGCCGCCGACAAGAGCGAGACGCAGAACCTGCACGCGGAACTCGGCGACACCAACGTCTATATGCGGGGCGTACTGCACCAGTGCGAACCGGAGGACCGGCAGTCGCTGGTGGACGGGATCGCCACGCTGATCGGCGACCGCGGCCGGGCCTTCCTGGTGGAGCTCTCCGGGGCCGCCAAGCCGGTGCTGATGGGGCTGGTGAGCGGCCCCGACGGTCCGCCGCCCAAGCTCGCGCCGGTGTTCCGGCACGGCATCGCACCCGGCGAGGTCTCCGACGAGGCCGTGCCCGAGTATCTGCGCTCGGCCGGCCTCACGGTCCTGGCGAGTGGCGAGCTGCCCCTCGCCACCACGGAGTACGCGGCCGACGGCACCCGGGTGGAGCTGCCCTCGACGTGGGTGGTGGCCCGGCGCACGGTGTAACAAGTATCAGTTTCAAGCTTCCTTTGTGGCTGGTTTTCGCGCCTGTTGCGCAACCCGTGTATCAATTCTTTCCGACTGACTACCATTCACCGATCGCAGCGGCACAACGGGGCACTGTGCCACACATCTGAAGAGCGACATGATCGGGGGAAATGCATGGGATCGGATCAGTTCAACGAACTGACCAGTCGCGAACTGGAGGTGCTGTCCCTGCTGGTCACAGGTGACTCGAACCGGCGCCTCGCACAACGACTCGGAATTGCCGAACGCACGGTGAAGGCCCATCTGACGAGTCTGATGCGCAAGCTCGGCGTCGAGTCCCGCGTGGAAGCGGCCCTTCTAGCACAGAGATCCCAGAAAGCGCTATCGGACCTTGGGGCAATACCCAAAGGTCCGATGGGCGAGCGCGGTGCGAGTTGTAAGAGTGACGCCTGACGGTCGGAGAGCCCGGCCGTGCACAACCTGGTCCGTTGTTCGGAAAGCGTCGGTCAGCGGATCTTGAGGGGGTATTTCCATGAAGCGTCTTCTGGCGTCTCTGGCCGTCGGTGCCGCGCTCGCCGGCGGCGTGACGGCCGCCACCGTGCTGCCCGCCCAGGCCGGCACCGTCTCCTGCAGCAACCAGGGACACAACTCCGGTAACGGCGGCAACGCATGGGCCAGCGGCTGCTCACACAGCGGCGCCCACGACGTCCGCCTCTACGGCGAGTGCGATCTCTCGCCGTTCGCCGTGTACTCGCCCTACAAGGGCGGGAGTTTCTCGGGAGCCAGCTTCTCCACCCCCGGCTGCACGTGGGGCGTGGGCGAGTCGGGCTTCCAGCACCGCTGACCGGTGTGAAACGGCGGTGAAGCACGACTGACGGCTGCCGGGCTGAGGAAAGCAGCCCGGCAGCCTTCGTCCAGTTTCGCAGCCATCGTCGCGTACGGATGAATGGGGCACACAGGTGTTGGTGTTGGACGGCGTGACCCGGCGCTACCGCAGTGGCGAGGTCGAGGTCCAGGCGGTGCGCGGGGTGAGTCTGACAGCCCGCGAGGGCAGCTTCACCGCGGTCATGGGACCCAGCGGATGCGGCAAGTCCACCCTGCTCACCATGGCGGGCGGACTGCAGCCCCCGGACACGGGCACCGTCACGGTAGCCGGGGTGCGCATCGACTCGCTCGCGGAGGCGGAGCTCTACCAGCACAGGCGCCGTCACATCGGTTATGTGTTCCAGGACTACAACCTGGTGCGTATCCTCAGCGTCGCCGAGAACGTGGCCCTGCCCGCCGAACTCGACGGGATGTCCCGCCGCAAGGCCCGCGCCCAGGCCCGAGAGGCGCTCGCCTCCGTGGGCATGGAGGAGTACGCCGACCGCTACCCGGACTCGCTCTCCGGTGGGCAGCAGCAGCGCGTCGCCCTGGCCAGGGCGTTCTCGGGCGGCCGTGGACTGATCCTCGCGGACGAACCGACCGGGGCGCTCGACAGCGACAGCGCCGCCCAGGTCCTCGACAGCCTTCAGGCACTGGTGCGGTCCGGGGCGACCTGCGTGATCGTCACCCATGACGAGGCCGTCGCCGCCCGAGCCGACCGAGTGGTCCGGATGCGCGACGGCGTCGTCGGGCAGGACAGCGGAGCCGCCGCGTGAGCGCACGCAGAATCGCCCTCCGGGTCGCCCTGCGGCGCGTACGGCGCGACCGCAAGCGGACCCTCGCCCTCACGGCGGCGCTGCTGGTTCCGCTGACCCTGGCCGTCACCCTGGTCACGCTCCGGGCCACCAGCGAGATCTCCGAAGACGTACGGGTCGGCACGCTCATCGGCCGGTCGGAAGGGGTGCTGCGCAACCTCGACTTCGTCGCCGAGCGGGGCGCCGAACGCGCCCTCGCCGAAGGGCCGCGGGCCCTGGCGAACGCCGCCGGCCAGGACATCGAGGTCGTCCCCGAGGTCGACGGCCCGCTCGCCGTCTCCTCGGACGGCCTCCAGGTCGACTCCTACGGCTACGGCCTCGCCCTCGACCAGCCCCTCCACCGGGGCAGGTTCGTACTGACCGACGGCAGGGCACCGAAGGCACCGGACGAGGTCGCCCTCTCGCCCAGCGTGGCGGAACGGCTCGGGGTGCGGCCGGGCGATCGGGTGGAACTCGGCGAGAAGGGCGCCGGAGCCGAGGTCACCGGCATCGCCGCGATTCCCACCGACACCCTGCGGAAGTTCGTGGTGGCCCTCCCCGCCGTCGTCGCCGGCCAGGCACCGGCTCTCCCGGAACCCGGGCAGGAGAGCTCCATGGCCGCCGCGCAGGACGGCACCGTCGTCGTGTGGCACACCCCGGACGCGCTCACGCCCCGGGTGCAGCAGGCCATGGCCGCGCAGGACTGGCGCTTCGAGCCCCGCTCCACCGCCTTCGACGTCGCCCGCGACGCCCCTGACTCCCTGCTTCCCGAGGAGTCGGCGGCCGCCTGGGTCATCGGACTGGCGGTCCTGGTGCTCGGGGAACTCGGGCTGGTGATGGGGGCGGTCTACGCGATCGTCGTACGCAGCAACCGGCGTGAACTCGCCCTGCTGGCCGCGGCCGGGGCGGGACCGAGAACCAGGCGTTCGGTCATCACCCACCAGGGAGTCCTGGTGGGGCTTCTCGCCACCGGACTCGCCCTCGTCGTGGGGGTGGCCGGTGCGTGGCTGCTGAAGCCCTGGGCGGCGGAGCGGAGCGGCGAACTCTGGGGCGGGCTGCGGCTGGACGCCTGGTCGACCGCGGTCCTGACCCTGCTCGGCGTCCTCACTCCGGCGATCGCGGCCAGGGTCGCGGCGCGCGGGGTCGGCGGCGATGTGGTCGCCGCCCTGCGGGACCAGGCCGGCTTCGAGGACCGCGCGCCACGCCGCGGGCAGGTGGCCCTCGGTGCCCTGCTGACCTGCGGTCTGCTGCTGGCCGTCGCCGGTGCCTCGCTCAAGGCCCCGTTCACCGTCATGATCGGGGCGCTGGCCCTGGTCATCGGCACGGGCGTCCTCGTCCGGCGGCTGCTGCCGTCGAGCGCGGGCCGGGCCGACGGTCTCAGGCTGATGCAGCGCATCGGCGCCCGGCTGCTGGCGCGTTCCGCGTCCCGCTCCGCCACCATGGGGACGGTGGTGGCCAGTCTCACGGTGCTGACCGGGCTCGTCCTGGCGGCCATGGGAGGACTCACCGCTGAGGTCGGCAAGTCGTACGAGCCCGCCTCCCCGCACGGTTCGGCCTTCACGTACGCCACCAAGGTGCCCGGGCCCGCCACCGTGGCCGCCATGGAGGAGGCGCTCGGGGGCGAGCGGCTGACCGTCATGGGTATCGCAAGCCCGCCGGCCCCGCGGGGCCTGGCCCCGGACGGCACGGCGTGGTCGTACTGGGGCGAGTTCCAGGCCGCCTCGCCTCTGCCCGATCGGCCCTCCGCCGTCATGGTGATCCGCGAGGCGGACCTCGCCACGGTGCTCGGCAGGAAACCCACCGCCCGGGAACGCGGGGCGCTGTCCGCCGGTGGCGCCGTCGTCCTGGACGAGCGGCTCGCACCGGGCGGCCGGCTGACCGTGACCGCGCCGAAGTCCCCCGTCATCGACACGGGCCGGACGGAGCTGGTTACCAAGAGCCTCGACGCCGTCGCGGCCCAGCGGCGCTCGGAGTACCGCAACCTGCCCGCCATCTACGTCAGCGCGGCCGGGCTCAAGGCGCTCGGCGGCGTCGAGCAGCCCAACTCCGCCTACTACTACCTGCCCGCGCCCGACGGTGCGATCTCCCCGGAACAGGAGGACCGGGCGCGCGGAGCGCTCGCCTCGGACATCGGCAGCGGCTACTTCACGCTGGAGGTGGAACGGGGCCCGGTCGCCGCCGAGGTGCTGCGGGCCACGACGCTCGGCAGTGCGGTCGTGCTGATGCTCGTCGCCGCCACGCTGGCCTTCCTCACCGTGGGCCTCGCCACTCAGGAGATGCGGCCGGACCTGTCGGCACTGGCCGCCGCGGGCGCCGACCGGCGGTTCCGGTCCTGGCTGACCGGTGTGTACGCCGGTCAGGTGACGCTCCTCGGCGTGCTGATGGGGGTCGGGGTGACCACCGTCGCCACCCCCGCTCTGCTGTTCTCCCTGGACATCGGCTGGTCGCTGTGGCCGTGGCTGGGACTCGCCGCCGCCTCCGCGGGAGCCGTGGCGGCGGCGGTGGCGGCGGGCTGTCTGGGCGGCTCCCGGGTGGCGACCCTGCTGAGGAGCGCACAGTGAGCCGGTCGTCGTTCTGTCCGTGCACCTGACCCCGTCTCCCGGAGGACAGTCATGCCCTTGCCCTGGACACGGACGCTGGTCGCGTCCGCCGCTTCGATGCTGTTGCTCGGCACGTCCGCCGTGGCCACCGCCGCCGCACCGGACGACAAAGGCGTGGCGGCGAGCGCGCACACCGCCGGGCGGGTCCAGGACGGCGGGGACGTGCTCCGGTACAGCTGGCCCGGCGTGTACTTCGAGGGCCGGATCAGGGGCACCGGCGTCGGCATCAAGCTCGACGACCCGGCAGCCGACTACGACGTCCAGGTCGACGGAGCCACCGTCGCGACCCTCGTCACGCCGGGCAGGACCACGCACTGGGTCGACGGCCTGCGCAAGGGAGTGCACACCGTACGGCTCGTCAAACGCAACGACACTCCCTGGAGCACCAGCGCGTTCGGCGGCTTCGTCGCCGCGCCGGGCGGGGCCGTGCTCTCCCGCCCGACCGCCCGCGGCCGCCAGATCGAGTTCGTCGGAGACTCCCTCACCGCGGGCTACGGCAACCTCTCGGCCTCCCGCGACTGCACCGGCGAGCAGGTCGCCCGCACCACCAACGCCGACGTGGGCTACGCCGCCCTCACCGCCCGGCGGCTGCGCGCCGACTACCAGGTCAACGCGTACTCGGGCCGAGGCATGGTGCGCAACTACAACGGAGGCTCGCCGGAGGAGAACTACCGCACCTTCTACGACCGCGCGCTGCTGAACGTGCCGGGCGACGTCTGGCAGAACCCGGGCACCTGGCGGCCGGGCCTCGTGGTGGTCCATCTCGGCACCAACGACTTCTCGACCCCGGTCAACCCGGGCGAGCCCTGGACGGACGAGAGCCTCGCCGCCGCGTACCGGAGCGCCTACGGCGGCTTCCTCCAGAAGCTGCGGACGCGCTACGGGCCCGGGACCACCCTGCTGGCCGTCGGCGCGGGCCCGTTCGCCGGACACGTCGAGCAGGTGGTCCGGGAGCGCACCGGCGCCGGCGACCGCCGGGTCCGCTACTGGCGGCTCGACGACACGGACCTGGACTTCACGGGCTGCCACTGGCACTACTCGGCCCGCGACCACCGGCTTCTCGCCGGCCGGCTCACCTCTTTCCTCGCCGATCTGCCGATCCGCTGGTGACGTCGTAGCCGGTTCTGCCCGCAGCGCGTAACGTGACGAACCATGAAGATCTCCATCCGGGACGGCTCGTCATGAGAATCCTCGTCAGCGCCGACATGGAGGGCGCCACCGGGGTCACCTGGCCGGACGACGTGGTGCCGGGCGCCGCGCAGTGGGAGCGCTGCCGCTCGCTGTTCACCTCCGACGTCAACGCCGCCGTGCAGGGCTTCCACGACGGCGGCGCCGACGAGGTGATCATCAACGAGGCGCACGCGACGATGCGCAATCTGCTGCTGGAGCAGCTGGACGAACGGGCCCAGCTGCTCACCGGGCGGCACAAGGCGCTCTCCATGGTCGAGGGCGTGCAGCACGGCGACGTCGACGGCATCGCGTTCGTCGGATACCACGCGGGCGCCGGCATGGAGGGCGTCCTGGCCCACACCTACCTCGCGAACCAGATCACGGGCGTGTGGCTGAACGACGTACGGGCGAGCGAGGGGCTGCTCAACGCCCATGTCGCCGCCGAGTTCGGGGTGCCGGTCGTCCTGGTCACCGGGGACGACGTCGCCTGCGAGGACGCGCTCGGTTACGCGCCCGAGGCGCTGAAGGTCGCGGTGAAGGACCATGTGTCGCGGTACGCGGCCGTGTGCCGCACCCCCGCCCGGACCGCCGCCGACATCCGCGCGGCGGCCAAGGAGGCGGCCGGGCTGGCGGTACGTCACGAACCCGTGCGCGGCGGCCCGTTCACCGTCGCCGTCGAGTTCGACGCGGAACATCTGGCGATGGCCGCCACCGTCGTGCCGGGTGTGGACCGGATCGGGGAGCGGAAGGTGGCATACACGAGCGAGACCATGTACGAGGGCATCCGCGCCTTCAAGGCGGTCACCACGATCGTCGCGGCCGCGGTGGAGGAGCAGTATGGCTGAGCAGGTGGACGGGCAGGCGCTGGACGAGGTCGTGACGTACACGTCCGACCTGATCCGGATCGACACCACCAACCGGGGCGGGGGCGACTGCCGGGAGCGGCCCGCCGCCGAGTACGCCGCCGCGCGGCTCGCCGAGGCCGGGATCGAGCCGACGCTCCTGGAGCGCACCGAGGGCCGGACCAACGTCGTCGCCCGCGTCGAGGGCACCGACCCAGGAGCCGGGGCGCTGCTGCTCCACGGCCATCTGGACGTCGTACCCGCCGAGGCCGCCGACTGGAGCGTGCACCCGTTCTCCGGGGAGGTCCGCGACGGGGTCGTCTGGGGGCGCGGCGCCGTCGACATGAAGAACATGGACGCGATGATCCTCGCCGTGCTGCGCGCCTGGGCCCGGCAGGGCGTACGCCCCCGGCGGGACATCGTCATCGCGTTCACCGCGGACGAGGAGGCCAGCGCCGAGGACGGCTCCGGGTTCCTCGCCGGTGAACACGCCGCCCTGTTCGAGGGCTGCACCGAGGGCGTCAGCGAGTCGGGCGCCTTCACCTTCCACGACGGCAACGGGCGGCAGATCTACCCGATCGCGGCCGGGGAACGCGGCACGGCCTGGCTGAAGCTCACCGCGCGCGGACGCGCCGGGCACGGCTCCAAGGTGAACCGGGACAACGCGGTGACCCGGCTGTCGGCCGCGATCGCCCGGATCGGCGAGCACGAATGGCCGCTGCGCCCGACCGCGACCGTGCGCGCGGCGCTCACCGAACTCGCCGCGCTCTACGGCATCGACAGCGACCTGACGGACGTCGACGCGCTGCTCGACAAGCTGGGCCCCGCAGCGAAGCTCGTCGAGTCGACCCTGCGTAACAGCGCCAACCCGACGATGCTGAACGCGGGTTACAAGATCAATGTGATCCCCGGGGAGGCCGTGGCACAGGTGGACGGCCGCTATCTGCCGGGCGGCGAGGACGAGTTCCGCGAGACCCTCGACCGGCTCACCGGGCCGGACGTGGAGTGGGAGTTCCACCACCGCGAGGTGGCCCTCGAGTCGCCCGTGGACTCGGCGACGTTCGCCCGGATGCGGGCCGCCGTCGAGGAGTTCGCCCCGGAGGGGCACGTGGTGCCGTACTGCATGTCCGGCGGCACGGACGCCAAGCAGTTCTCGCGCCTCGGCATCACCGGCTACGGCTTCACACCGCTGAAGCTGCCCGAGGGCTACGACTACGGAGCCATGTTCCACGGGGTCGACGAGCGGGTCCCGGTCGAGGCGCTGCACTTCGGTGTGCGGGTACTCGACCGGTTCCTGCGGACGGCCTAGGGGAGTGGGGGAGAGCGTGCGGACGCTGGCGTACGGGGCGTGGCCCTCGCCCATCGACGCGGCCCTGGCCGCCGCGCACGACGGGCACCCGGAGTACGTGGGCTTCGTCGGCGACGAGGTGTGGTGGACCGAGCCGCGCCCCGCCGAGGGCGGCCGGCGCACCCTGGTGCGGCGGCACAATCAGGAGGTGGGGCGCGAAGCGCCTCGTCACAAGGGCGGTGGCGGGCGACGGGCGGGCGGCACGGAGGAGGCGGTGCTGCCCGCGCCGTGGAACGTGCGCAGCCGGGTCATCGAGTACGGCGGCCACCCGTGGGCCGCGCACGCGGGCGACGACGGCCCCCTGGTGGTGTTCGTGAACTTCGCCGACCAGCGGCTGTACCGGTACGAGCCGGGCGGAGAGCCCCGCCCCCTCACGCCGGTGTCCCCCGTGGGCGCGGGCCTGCGCTGGGCGGAACCGCTGCTGCGCCCCGAGCGGGGCGAAGTGTGGTGCGTGCTGGAGGAGTTCACCGGCGACGGACCCACCGATGTGCGCCGCGTCCTGGCCGCGGTCCCGCTGGACGGCTCCGCCGCCCACGACCGGGGCGCCGTAGGGGAACTCACCGACGCCCGGCACCGGTTCGTGACGGGCCCGAAGCTCTCCCCCGACGGGCGGCGGGCGGCCTGGCTCGCCTGGGACCATCCGCGCATGCCGTGGGACGGCACCGAACTGGTCCTCGCCGACGTCGGCCCCGACGGCCGCCTGCACGACGCGCGGACCGTGGCCGGCGGGCCCGGCGAGTCCATCGCCCAGGCCGACTGGACCCACGACGGCCGCCTCCTGCACGCGAGCGACCGCAGCGGCTGGTGGAACCTCCACCTCGACGGAGAGCCGGTGTGCCCGCGCGAGGAGGAGTTCGGCGGGGCGCTGTGGAAGCTCGGCATGCGATGGTTCGCGCCGCTCGGCAGCGGTCTGGTGGCCGTCGTGCACGGCCGGGGCGCCACCGCCCTCGGCATCCTGGACCCCGAGACCGGCGAGGTCGTCGACGCGGCCGGGCCCTGGACCGAGTTCGCGCCCACCCTCGCCGCGCACGGCGAGCGGGTCGTCGCCGTCGGGGCCAGCCCGCGCAGCGCCTACGAGGTCGTGGAACTGGACGCCGCCACAGGCCACGCCCGCGTCATCGGCGCCGAGCACGACGACGCCGTGGACCCCGCGTACTACCCCGAGCCGCAGATCCGCGCCTTCACCGGCCCGGACGGACGCGACATCCACGCCCACATCTACCCGCCGCACCACCCCGGCTGTGTCGCGCCCGGCGACGAGCTGCCGCCGTACGTCGTCTGGGCGCACGGCGGTCCCACCGGCCGCGCACCGCTCGTGCTCGACCTGGAGATCGCCTACTTCACCTCACGCGGCATCGGCGTCGCCGAGGTGAACTACGGCGGCTCCACCGGATACGGCCGCCCCTACCGCGAACGGCTGCGCGAGCAGTGGGGCGTGGTGGACGTCGAGGACTGCGCCGCCGTCGCCCTGGCCCTCGCCGACGAGGGCACCGCCGACCGCGAGCGGCTCGCCGTCCGGGGCGGCAGCGCCGGTGGCTGGACCGCGGCCGCCTCGCTCACCACGACCGGTGTCTACGCCTGCGGCACGATCAAGTACCCCATCCTGGACCTCACCGGCTGGGGCACGGGCGAGACCCACGACTTCGAGTCGCGGTACCTGGAGAGCCTGATCGGGCCGCTCGCCGAGGTGCCCGCGCGCTACGCGGAGCGCTCGCCCGCCACCCACGCCGACCGCCTCCGCGTGCCGTTCCTGCTGCTCCAGGGCCTGGACGACCCGATCTGCCCGCCCGTCCAGTGCGAGCGGTTCCTGGCCCGGCTGGAGGGCCGGCGAGTGCCGCACGCCTATCTCGCCTTCGAGGGGGAGGGACACGGGTTCCGCCGGGCGGAGACCATGGTGCGCGCCCTGGAGGCCGAACTCTCCCTGTACGCCCAGGTGTTCCGGCTCGATCCGCACGGCATCCCGACTCTGGAGCTCAGCACGTGAACCAGCTGCAGCGACCGCCCCGGCTCGCTCCCGGCGCCCGGGTCGCCGTCGTCGCGCCGAGCGGGCCCGTGCCCGAGGAGCGGCTCCAAGCGGGGCTCGACATCCTGCGCGGCTGGGACCTCGACCCCGTGGTGGCGCCCCATGTGCTCGGCGGGCACCGCGCGTTGGACTACCTGTCCGGCACGGACGCCGAGCGGGCCGCCGATCTGCAGGGCGCCTGGTGCGACCCGTCCGTCGCCGCGGTGCTGTGCGCCCGGGGCGGATACGGGGCGCAGCGCATGGTCGACCTGCTCGACTGGGCGGCGATGCGGGCGGCGGGACCGAAGGTGTTCGCCGGGTTCAGCGACATCACCGTCCTGCACCAGGCCTTCGCCACCCGTCTCGGACTGGTCACCCTGTACGGTCCCGCGGTAGCCGGCGTCGACTTCCTCAAGAGCGCCCGGGCCCAGGAGCATCTGCGGGCGACCCTCTACGAGCCGGAGTCCGTGCGGACCGTCACGGCCGTGCCCGGGGGCGGCGGCGCGCTGGTGCCCGGACGGGCCCGGGGCGTCACGCTGGGCGGCTGCCTGAGCCTGCTCGCCAGCGACCTCGGCACCCCGCACGCCCACGCGGCGGCCCGGGACGGACTGCTGCTGATCGAGGACGTCGGCGAGAGCCCGTACCGCCTGGACCGGTATCTGACCCAACTCCTGCGCGGCGGCTGGCTGGACGGGGTCGCCGGGGTGGCGCTCGGGTCCTGGGCGACGTGCGGCCCCTACGAGGACCTGCGCGCGGTCTTCGCCGACCGGCTCGGCGGACTCGGTGTCCCGGTCGTGGAGGAGTTCGGGTTCGGGCACGGCGAGGGCGCGCTGACGATGCCCCTGGGGATGGCCGCCGAACTGGACGTCGGGACGGGCACGTTGACCTTCGACGACCCGGCCCTGAGGTGAGCATGTGATTACTGAAAACCTGTCAAGAAACCCTCGTTTCGGTGATTGACGCTCTCTGACACGTGTCACACGATGACTACGACCAAGTACCTACTGGTCGGTATCCGGGTAGTCCCCACCGTGGAGGTCCGTGTGTCCCGACGCGTGCCCAGATCCCGCGCGCCGCTCGCTCTCGCTCTGGGCGCCGCCCTGGCCGCCCCCCTCGCCCTCACCCCGCCCGCGACCGCGGCGGACTCCTACACCGTCACCCCGCTCAAATTCACCCTCCGGGCGGGCGGCCGGCCCTGCACGGTCGACGCCGACCTGTACCGCCCGGCGGGAGTGGACCGGAACCACCGGGCACCTGCCGTGCTCGGCACGAACGGCTTCGGCGGCAGCAAGTCGGACGGTTCGACGGACACCATCGGCAAGGCCTTCGCCCAGCGGGGCTACGTCTCCCTCATCTACTCCGGGCTCGGATTCGGCCGCAGCGGCTGTCTCATCTCCCTCGACGACCCCGCCATCGACGGTGCCGCCGCCGCGCGACTGGTCGACTTCCTGGGCGGCAGACGCGCCGCCGACGACGGCACCACCGCCGACTTCGTCACCCTCGACCGGCCCGGCGACCCACGGGTCGGCATGATCGGCGGCTCCTACGGCGGCGCCGTCCAGCTGGCCACGGCCGCCGTCGACCACCGCCTCGACGCGCTCGTCCCCATGATCACCTGGAACGACCTGGCGTACGCGCTGGACCCCAACAACGCCACCGGCAGTACCCGCGTCCCGGGCGTCTTCAAGTGGCAGTGGACCAACGGCTTCTACCTCATCGGCGAGGGCCAGCCGCTGCTCCAGCCCAGCCTCGACCCGTCCCGCATCAACCGTCTCTCCTGTCTGCACTTCGTCACCAAGGCCTGCCGCACCATCCACACCCTCAACTCCGGCGCCTACCCGGCCGACCGGACCGCCGAGCTGCTCGCCTTCGCACGGAGCGTCTCGCCGGCGTCGTACCTCCACCGCGTCAAGGCACCCACCCTGCTGGTCCAGGGACAGGCCGACACCCTCTTCAACCTCAACGAGGCGACGGCGACGTACCGGACGCTCCGCGCACAGGGCACCCCCGTGAAGATGATCTGGCAGTCCTGGGGCCACAGCGGCGGACTCACCGGCCCCGGCACAGGTGAACTCGATCTGTCGAAGGGCAACCTGGAGACCAGCTACGTCGGCCGGCGCGTCCTCGCCTGGTTCGACCGCCATCTGCGCGGCCGGACCCAGGCCGACACGGGACCGGCCTTCGCCTACCACCGGGACTGGATCACCGACCCGGACCGCGCCTACGCCACCGCCGACCGCCTCCCCGAGCCGAGCCGCACGCTGTATCTCTCCGGCGACGGCAAACTCGTCGACAACCGGAACAAGGTGGCCCGTGGCAGCCGCGGCTACACCAACTGGCTGACTCCCACGAGCCATTCGGAGAGCTCCCTGGCCGGCCTCATCGGGCTGCCCGACACCCCACCGCACGACACCGAGGGCACCTACCTCGGCTGGACCAGCGCACCCCTGTCACACCCCCTCGACGTCGTGGGCGCGCCCCGGGCCACGCTCAAGGTGCGCTCCCCGAAGGCCGAGCGCACCCAGAACTCCGGCGACGCGGCCGACAAGCTCGTATTGTTCGCCAAGCTCTACGACGTCGCCCCCGACGGCACCCGCACCCTGGTGCGCCGCCTGGTCGCGCCGGTCCGGGTACCGGACGTGACGAAGAGCTTCACCGTCACGCTGCCCGGGATCGTGCACCGGTACGAGAAAGGGCACCGGTTGCGGTTCGTGATCGCGGCGAGCGACGACGCGTACTTCGGCAACCGGGGCGTCAAACCGGTGACCGTGGTCAGCGGGCCGCGGAACACCGGGGTGCTCCGGCTGCCGGTGGTCGGTTCCTGACGCTGAAGAAGCACAGGTGACGCGGTTACTGTGGCGGGGTGCCGCACAACGCATCCCGCTACCTCGCCGAAGGCCCCCGGGTGGGCATACGCCACTTCACCTACGGGGACGGCGCCGAGTTCACCGCCCGGGCACGGGAGAGCAAGGACCTGCACCGCCCCTGGCTCTTCCCGCCCGAGAGCGCCCAGGCCTACACCGCGTACGCCGGGCGGCTGATCGAGGACCCGTCCAAGGCCGGCTTCCTCGTCTGCGAGAAGGGCGACGTCCGCGAGCGGGGCGCCGGGGCCATCGCCGGGTTCATCAACATCAACAACATCGTCGAGGGCGGCTTCCAGTCCGGGGCGCTGGGCTACGGCGCCTTCGCGCACGCCGCCGGGCGGGGGCTGATGCGCGAAGGTCTCGACCTCGTCGTGCGGTACGCGTTCGGGCCGATGCGGCTGCACCGGCTGGAGATCAACGTCCAGCCGGGGAACGCCGCGTCGATCGCCCTGGCCCGCGGCTGCGGATTCCGGCTGGAGGGTTTCTCGCCCAAGATGCTCTTCGTCGACGGGGCCTGGCGCGACCACGAACGCTGGGCGATCACCGCCGAGACGGTCACGGGGCCGGACCGGCGCTGAGCCCGGCCCCGGCGGGCATCACGGGTTGCGGTCCACGTACTCGTAGATCGACCCGTCCGGGTGCAGCGCGATCAGATTGCGGCCGGCCGGTGACGCGATGGGGCCGGCGACGATGTGGGCGCCCAGCTCGGTGAGCACCCGGTGGGTGTCGTCGACGTCCTTGACGGCGATCGTCGCGGAGACCTTGCGCAGCACCTCCAGTTCGGCCGGGGGACCGCTCATCAGCAGGAAGCAGCCGATCGCCGCCACCTCGACACCGCCCCGTTCGAAGCGCTGGGCGCTGCCGCCCGCCAGTCGCTCGTAGAAGGGGATCGCGGTCTCGAGGTCGTCGACGCAGACGCGCAGTGTGGCACCCAGAATCTCCATGAGGACGAGCCTAGTTACGCCTCAGGGGGCGAGGGTACCCGGCCGGGCATGAAGCCGATGGATCATCTGGAGCATCTGGACAAACATCTGGTTGACGAGCTGGCGCAGGTGGCGCGGGAGACCGTACGGGACGAACTGCGCGAGCAGACGCGCAAGCAGCGCCGCAAGGCCTCGCTGTACGCCGCGTCCGGCGCCCTCGCCCTGTACGCGGGCGCGGCCCTCGCTCTCGCCGTGGGACTGGCCCTCGCCGTCGGCCTGCCCGGCTGGGCGGCGGCGCTGATCACCGCCGTGCTCCTGGGCGCGGCTGCCTATGTGCTGCGCGGCATGGCCCGCCCGGGTTCCGGGCACGGGGCCGACGCGGCCGACGGAGTGCCGTCTGCGCCCGTGGCGCCGGCCCCGCCCGCCGCCGGGCCCGCCCCGGGCACGGTGCCCCCGCGGCCGACGGACGCCCCGGACGTGCCCCGCCCCCGGGCGTGACGCGTCAGAGGCCCTGCTGGAGCTGCGGCAGCACCTTCGTGCGGTAGAAGTCGAAGAAGCCGCGCAGGTCGGGCCCGATCTGGTTGACGTAGACCCGGTCGAAGCCCGCGTCGGAGAACTGGCGCAGCTCGGCCACGTGGCCGTCCACGTCGTCCCCGCACACCCGGTTCTCGCGCACCATGTCCTCGGTGACCAGTTGCTGCGCCTGCTCGAAGTGTTTCGGGGAGGGCAGCACCTGGCTCAGTTCCCCCGGCAGCTGCTCGTTCGCCCAGAGCCGGTGGACGGTCCGTACGGCCTCGTCCGCGTCGGTGTCGTAGCAGACCTTGGTGCCGCCGCTGACCGGCTTTCCGCCGCCTCCGCCCTTGCGGTACTGCTCCACCATCGTCTCGTCCGGCGCCATGGTGATGTAGCCGTCGCCGACGCGGGACGCCAGCTGGGTCGCCGCCGGGCCGAAGCCGGAGATGTCGATCGGCACGGGCTCGTCCGGCACCGTGTACAGGCGGGCGTTCTCCACCGTGTAGTGCGGCCCGTGGTGGTTCACCTCCTCGCCCGTGAACAGCCGGCGCATCACCTGGATGGCCTCCTCCAGCATGTCCAGACGGACATGGGCCGGCGGCCAGTGGTCACCCAGGATGTGCTCGTTGAGCGCCTCGCCGGAGCCGACGCCGAGCCGGAAGCGGCCCGCCGTCATCACCGCGCTGGTCGCCGCGGCCTGCGCCACCACCGCCGGGTGCATCCGCACGGTCGGGCAGGTCACCGCCGTCTCGATCGGCAGGGACACCGCCTCGGACAGCGCGCCGATCACCGACCAGACGAACGGGCTCTGGCCCTGCTCGTCGTTCCACGGGTGGTAGTGGTCCGAGATCCACAGCGCCTGGAATCCGGCCTGCTCGGCCATCCGCGCCTGCTCGATCAGCTCGGCGGGTCCGTACTGCTCGCACGAGAGGAAATAGCCGTACTCGGGCATGGGGGAGTGCCTCCGGGAGATCGGCGGTCCGTGTCCCGCACCGGGTACCCGGGCGCCGGTCCGGAAACCGGTGCTGTTCGGGCCGGCAGGTCCCCGGCGGACGTTTGGGTGCCCTGGCCAGGGGGACGCGGAAGGCTCCCGAGGTACGCGACAGCGCCGGAGGCGAACCGTGAGTCGACCCCGCATCGTGATCGTCGGTGCCGGTTTCGCCGGCTACCGGGCGGCGCGCACCCTGGCCCGGCAGACCCGGGGCCGGGCCCACATCACGCTGCTGAACCCGACCGACTACTTCCTCTACCTGCCGCTGCTGCCCCAGGTCGCCGCCGGCGTCCTGGAGCCGCGCCGGGTCACGGTCTCCCTCTCGGACACGCTGCCGCACGTACGGCTGGTACTCGGCGAGGCCGACCGGATCGACCTCGACGGCCGCACCCTGCACTACACCGGCCCCGAGGGCGAGGGGGGCACGCTCGCCTACGACCGGCTGGTGCTCGCCGCCGGCAGCGTCAACAAGCTGCTGCCCGTCCCTGGCGTCGCCGAGCACGCGCACGGCTTCCGGGGGCTGCCCGAGGCGCTCTACCTGCGTGACCACGTGACCCGGCAGGTGGAGCTGGCAGCCGCCGCCGACGACCCTGAGTCGTGCGCCGCGCGCTGCACCTTCGTCGTGGTCGGCGCCGGATACACCGGCACCGAGGTCGCGGCCCACGGGCAGATGTTCACCGACGCGCAGGTCCGCAAGCACCCGCTGCGGCAGGGCATGCGACCGCGCTGGATCCTGCTGGACGTGGCGTCGCGGGTGCTGCCCGAGATGGACGAGAAGCTCTCCTCCACGGCCGACCGGGTGCTGCGGCAGCGGGGCGTGGACGTGCGGACGGGCATCTCCGTGAAGGAGGCCACGTCCGACGGGGTCGTACTGAGCGACGGCGAGTTCGTCGGGACCCGGACGCTGGTGTGGTGCGTGGGCGTACGGCCCGACCCGCTGGTGGAGTCCCTCGGGCTGCCGTTGGAGAAGGGGCGGCTGCTCGTCGACACGCACTTCCAGGTGCCGGGACGGCCGGAGCTGTTCGCGTGCGGTGACGTGGCCGCGGTGCCCGATCTGGAGACGCCGGGCAGCTATACGCCGATGACCGCGCAGCACGCCTGGCGGCACGGCAAGGTCGCGGCCGAGAACGTCGCCGCGTCGCTCGGCCTGGGCGGGGAGCACAGGCCTTACCGCCATCGCGACCTCGGCTTCGTCGTCGACCTGGGCGGTGCGAAGGCCGCGGCCAACCCGCTCGGTGTGGCCCTGTCCGGGGTGCCGGCGGGTGCGGTGACGCGTGGCTACCATCTCGCCGCCATGCCCGGCAACCGGGTCCGGGTCGCCGCCGACTGGCTGCTGGACGCCGTACTGCCGCGCCAGGCCGTGCAGTTGGGGCTCGTACGGTCCGGGTCCGTGCCCCTGGACACGTCGTCGCCGGAGCCGGCCCGGGTAGCGGGCGGGCCGGGGAGGCGGCGGGAGGCCGACGCGCGCTCGGGGCCGGGCGCCGCGGTCGAGGCCGACACCTACGACGGGGGGGCCGGCGCCGGGCCCGGGAAGGGCCGGGCCGGAGACGAGCCCGCGAAGGGGCAGCCCGGATCCGGGGCGACGCAGGTGCGGCCCGGATCCGGGGCCGCGGAGCGGCGGTCGGAAGAGGAACTCGCCAAGGGCCGACCAGGTGCGGAGCGGGCCAGGACTTGGCCCGCCGACAAGCCCGCGAAGGGACCGCTCGGCGGTACGGGGGCCAGGAGCGGCGGGCCTGAGGGTGGGCCGGGCGGCGACTCTCCCGGCGGACAGCCGGGCGGCGAGCCTCCCGGAGGACAGCCGGGTGGTGAACCCGCGCGGAGCCGGCCGGGTGGAGAGCCCGACAGGAATCGGCGGGGTGGAGTGCCTGTGCGGAGCCAGTCGGGTGGTGAGGCCGCCCG